>NZ_NCVH01000030.1:57967-237868 GCF_002096855.1 Streptococcus mitis
TTCGCTTGCACCCGCTTGTCTGTGAAGCCTACAATGCCGACTTTGACGGGGACCAAATGGCCATCCACGTACCGCTTTCAGAAGAAGCTCAAGCAGAAGCTCGTATCTTGATGTTGGCTGCTGAGCACATCTTGAACCCCAAAGATGGTAAACCAGTTGTTACTCCGTCTCAGGACATGGTTTTGGGTAACTATTACTTGACCATGGAAGAAGCTGGTCGTGAAGGTGAAGGAATGGTCTTCAAAGACCGTGACGAAGCGGTTATGGCTTACCGTAATGGTTATGTTCACCTCCACTCACGTGTTGGTATTGCAACAGATAGCCTCAACAAGCCTTGGACTGAAGAGCAAAAACACAAGGTCTTGCTTACAACGGTTGGTAAAATCCTCTTCAACGACATCATGCCAGAGGGTCTACCATACTTGCAAGAACCAAACAATGCCAACTTGACAGAAGGCGTTCCAGCTAAATATTTCTTGCCACTTGGTGGAGATATCAAGGAAGCTATCAGCAATCTTGAACTTAATCCTCCATTCAAGAAGAAAAACCTTGGGAATATCATCGCTGAAATCTTCAAACGTTTCCGTACGACAGAAACTTCTGCCCTACTTGACCGTATGAAGAACCTCGGTTACCACCACTCAACTCTTGCAGGATTGACAGTGGGTATTGCCGATATTCCAGTCGTTGATGACAAGGCTGAAATCATTGAAGAATCACACAAACGTGTAGAACAAATCACAAAACAATTCCGTCGTGGTATGATTACAGATGACGAACGCTACAATGCTGTTACAGCTGAATGGCGTGCTGCTCGTGAAAAACTTGAGAAACGCTTGATTGCCAACCAAGATCCTAAGAACCCAATCGTTATGATGATGGACTCTGGAGCCCGTGGTAACATCTCAAACTTCTCACAGCTTGCCGGTATGCGTGGTCTGATGGCGGCTCCAAACGGACGTATCATGGAATTGCCAATCCTTTCAAACTTCCGTGAAGGTTTGTCAGTACTCGAAATGTTCTTCTCAACTCACGGTGCGCGTAAAGGTATGACCGATACGGCCCTTAAGACAGCCGACTCAGGTTACTTGACTCGTCGTTTGGTTGACGTTGCCCAAGATGTTATCATCCGTGAGGATGACTGTGGAACTGACCGTGGTCTCTTGATCCGTTCTATTACTGAAGGTAAAGAGATGATTGAGTCTCTCGAAGAACGTCTCAATGGTCGTTACACTAAGAAAACTGTTAAACACCCAGAAACTGGTGCAGTTATCATCGGTCCAAACGAATTAATTACAGAAGACAAGGCTCGTGAAATCGTCAATGCCGGTGTTGAAGAAGTGACTATCCGCTCTGTATTTACATGTAATACTCGTCATGGTGTCTGCCGTCACTGTTATGGTATCAACTTGGCGACTGGTGATGCCGTTGAAGTTGGTGAAGCAGTTGGTACAATCGCTGCCCAATCTATCGGGGAACCTGGTACACAGCTTACAATGCGTACCTTCCACACGGGTGGGGTTGCCTCAAATACCGATATCACTCAGGGTCTTCCTCGTGTCCAAGAAATCTTTGAAGCCCGCAATCCTAAAGGGGAAGCGGTCATCACAGAAGTCAAAGGGGAAGTTACAGCAATCGAAGAAGATGCTTCAACGCGTACTAAGAAAGTCTTCGTTAAAGGCGAAACTGGAGAAGGCGAATACGTGGTACCATTTACAGCCCGTATGCGTGTCCAAGTTGGAGACCAAGTCTCTCGCGGTGCAGCTCTTACAGAAGGTTCTATCCAACCGAAACGTCTCCTTGCAGTTCGTGATGTCTTGTCAGTTGAAACCTACCTCCTCGGTGAAGTACAAAAAGTTTACCGTAGCCAAGGGGTAGAAATCGGTGACAAACACATCGAGGTAATGGTTCGTCAAATGATCCGTAAAGTTCGTGTCATGGATCCAGGGGACACAGATCTTCTTATGGGTACTCTCATGGACATCAACGACTTTACAGATGCCAACAAGGATGTTCTTATCGCAGGTGGAGTTCCAGCGACTGGTCGTCCAGTTCTTATGGGAATCACCAAAGCCTCACTTGAAACAAATAGTTTCTTGTCAGCGGCTTCCTTCCAGGAAACAACTCGTGTCCTTACAGATGCAGCCATCCGTGGTAAGAAAGATCATCTCCTTGGACTCAAGGAAAATGTTATCATCGGTAAGATCATCCCAGCTGGTACTGGTATGGCTCGCTACCGTAACCTTGAACCACAAGCTATCAATGAAGCAGAATATCTGACTCCAGAACAAGAAGAGGCAGAACTTGCTCCTGTAGAGGAAGTTGTGGAAATCCAAGTTGAAGAAACAGTAGAATAAAAGCAAACAAGAGAACCTTTGGGTTCTCTTTGCTTTATTTCAGAAAATTTTCCAACTTTTTCATAAAGTATGGTAGAATAGAAGAACTAAAATGCCAAGGAGGTGTCCATATGGAACAAACATTCTTTATCATTAAGCCAGATGGTGTGAAAAGAGGGCTGGTCGGCGAAATTCTGCAAAGAATGGAACAACGAGGTTTCAAACTCGAAAAATTAGAGCTACGCTCAACAGTTTCAGAAGCTTTGATTGACCAACACTATCAAGACTTGGTTGAAAAAAGTTTTTATCCTCCTATCCGTCAGTTTATGACCTCAGGACCAGTAGTGGTGGGCATTCTATCAGGTCCGAAAGTGATTGAAACTTGGCGGACCATGATGGGTGCTACTCGTCCAGAAGAAGCTCTGCCAGGAACTATCCGAGGAGATTTTGCCAAGGCTGCAGGAGACAATCAAGCCATTCAAAATGTAGTTCATGGTTCAGATTCAGAAGAGTCAGCTAAGCGAGAAATTGCTCTTTGGTTTGAAGAGAAATAGTAAAAGTTTGATGTAAGGGATACTTGCATCAAACTTTGTTGCATTTTAGAGTAGAAAACTGACAGTTGAGAAATATTCTAGCAATGGTGAGAATTTCTAGCCTATAATAAGAGCAAGTAGGGAGGAAGAATGATGGAAAAAATGAAAAAGCAAATTCGTGTTTTGTTATTGCTGACAGTTTTTGGTCTTAGTAGCTGTTCTTGTTTAAGTTTATCGACTTGGGCCTTGATGTTAAATCAAAACTGCTTCTATTATTTAGTTGGCATGTTGCTCCTTGCCAGTATTGGTGCAGGGTTAAACTACTATAGAGGACAGGGAAATCAATCTTATTCAATTTTTAAGGAAGATAAGCAACGATTCTTGTATAGTCTCTTGCTCTTAGTAAACATTTTGGGTTTAGCCTTAATTGTCATAGAACATATCCTTGCAGGAAATACATCCGTAGAAGGGTTTTCGGAAGTCTTTCTACCGAGTTTCTTTTTCTTATTTGGTATTGATTTGTTGGTTTTTCTACCAATTCAGAAGTATGTAAATGGATTGAAAAAGATTTTGGGAAAGAAGGAAATCTGTTTTATTAGTGGACTAGCTATTCTAATCTTTCTCAGAAATCCTTGGATGCTATTATCCATGACCTTTTATATTACCTTGGGAATGCTATTTTTAGGACTGTTAGTGCCAAAAGTCATTCGCTGGGAAGTTTCATTTTATAGCCATTTGATGAGAGATATCTTGCTAGTTGTCTTCTTGCTGTTTCTATTTTAAAGGCAAAAGAAGAGATGGTCCAAGTTTTACAATTTATAATATGGAATTCATAGATAATATCTCGACAAAGGACAACTTTTTGGTATAATAGAAACATGTACACTAAAAATGAAGAAGAGTTACAGTCCTTAGGTGAACGTTTGGGCTATTTATTAGAAAAAAATGACGTCTTAATTCTAACTGGTGAACTTGGAGCAGGCAAAACGACATTTACAAAAGGTCTTGCTAAAGGATTACAGATTACTCAGATGATTAAGAGTCCAACCTACACTATCGTAAGAGAGTATGAAGGTCGTCTTCCACTTTACCACCTAGATGTTTATCGTATAGAGGGGGATGCTGATTCTATTGATTTAGATGAGTTTCTCTTTGGTGGTGGGGTAACTGTCATCGAGTGGGGGCATCTTTTAGGTGATGCCTTGCCAGATACTTATTTAGAATTGGAAATTCTAAAAGAAGAAGAGGGTCGCAGACTGAATTTTCAAGCAAAAGGTTTGCGTGCAGAAAAGCTTTTAGAGGAGCTTCAACATGGAGTATGAATTGCTCATTAGGGAAGAAGAAGTTGAAGATGCGGCTGAGTTAGTATCATTTTTAAATCGTGTCAGTGTAGAAACAGATTTTACCAGTCTGGACAGGGATGGCATTTTGATGACAGATACTGAGATGGAGTTATTTTTGGATAAACAGGCTCACTCGGAAAATCAAATCACTTTACTGGCCTTGCTGAATGATGAAATTGCTGGTCTTGTAAATATCACAGCTGATCAACGCAAGAGAGTTCGTCATATTGGAGATCTCTTTATTGTGATTGGTAAGAAGTATTGGAATAATGGACTGGGGAGTTTGTTACTTGAAGAAGTCGTAGAATGGGCACAGGCTAGTGGCATTCTTCGTCGACTTCAACTAACTGTCCAAACTCGCAATCAGGCTGCAGTTCATTTATATCAAAAGCATGGCTTTGTAATTGAAGGTAGACAAGAGCGCGGTGCGTACATAGAAGAAGGGAAATTTATAGATGTTTACCTGATGGGTAGACTGATAGATTGATAGAAATATGGTTAAAAAAATTATTGGAATGGTGCTAGCTTTTCTAGCTGTGACAGTTTTAGGTGTGGGTGTTTTTGCTTATACTATTTATCAGCAAGGTACAGAAACCTTATCAAAAACCTATAAAAAGATTGGGGAAGAAACCAATGTTATTGAGGCTACTGAACCCTTAACGATCCTTTTAATGGGGGTTGATACTGGAAACGAAGAACGAACGGACCCTTGGGAAGGAAATAGTGATTCTATGATTCTCTTGACGGTTAATCCGCATACGAAAAAGACTATGATGTTGAGTTTAGAGAGAGATATTTTGACGAAAATTCAGCATAAAGATGGTCAAATCGAAGAAGCGAAACTGAACGCAGCTTATGCTGGAGGAGGTGCAGAATTAGCTATCTCAACGATTCAAAGGATGATGAATATCCATATTGACCGCTATATTATGGTCAATATGCAAGGTTTGCAACAATTGGTAGATGCAGTGGGCGGGATTACGGTTAATAATACACTAGGTTTCCCGATTTCTATCAGTGACCAAGAGGAATTTAACACCATTTCTATCGGTGTTGGAGAGCAGACAATAAATGGAGAAGAAGCGCTTGTTTATTCTCGCATGCGCTACCAGGATCCAGAAGGGGACTACGGACGTCAGAAGCGTCAGCGTGAAGTCATTCAAAAGGTTGTTGAAAAAGTTCTTAGCTTGAATAGTGTTAGTCACTATCAATCTATCCTAAAAGCCTTAAGTACCAATATGCAGACTAATATTGATCTATCTGCGAAAAGTATTCCAAGCTTGTTAGGTTACCAGGACTCGTTTAAAACGATTGAAACTCAACAATTACGAGGAGAAGATGCCGAATTGCAAGGGACATCTTATCAAATTGTAACTGCTAACCATTTGTTAGAAATCCAGAATCTTTTGAGAACCTCACTTGATAAACCGAAGGTGACAGAGTTAGAGACAAATGCTGTCTTATATGAAGATATTTTCGGAAATCGAAATAATACCGGTTTGGGAACAGGTACGATTAATAATACAATAAATCAAGAAGATGTAGAATAATCTATTTTATAGTTAAAATCGTGGGAAATTTCCTGCGATTTTTTCAAAAAAATACGAATAGATAGGTAGGAGGAAACATGAAAGCAGAAATCATTGCTGTTGGAACAGAGATTTTGACAGGACAGATTGTCAATACCAATGCTCAGTTTTTGTCGGAAAAACTAGCAGAGATTGGGGTAGATGTATATTTTCAGACGGCTGTAGGAGACAATGAAGCTCGTCTCTTATCCCTGCTTGAGATTGCCAGTCAACGTAGCAGCCTGCTGATTTTGACAGGCGGTTTGGGGCCAACTGAGGACGATTTGACCAAACAAACCCTGGCTAAATTCTTAGGGAAAAAATTAGTCTTCGATCCTCAGGCACAGGCGAAGTTGGATGTCTTTTTTGCCCAGAGACCAGACTATGCCCGAACACCGAATAATGAAAGACAAGCTCAACTTGTAGAAGGGGCGACTCCGCTGCCAAATGAAACAGGACTGGCTGTGGGAGGAATATTAGAAGTCGAAGGAGTGACCTACGTTGTCCTTCCTGGTCCGCCAAGTGAATTGAAACCCATGGTTTTAAACCAACTTCTACCCAAGTTGATGACAGGAAGCAAGCTGTATTCCCGAGTTCTTCGTTTCTTTGGAATTGGCGAAAGTCAGTTGGTGACCATTTTGGCTGATTTGATTGACAATCAAACAGATCCGACCTTGGCACCTTATGCAAAGACAGGAGAAGTAACCTTGCGCCTGTCGACAAAAGCTAGCAATCAAGAAGAGGCGAATCAAGTGCTGGATATCTTGGAATATCAAATCTTGAATCGCCAAACTTTTGAAGGCCTTTCTTTACGAGACCTCTGTTATGGTTATGGGGAAGAGACTAGTTTAGCCAGCATTGTGGTAGAAAAGCTGAAAAAGCAAGGGAAAACCATCACGGCAGCTGAGAGTTTGACGGCTGGTCTTTTCCAAGCTACTGTAGCTGATTTTTCGGGTGCTTCAAGTATATTTAAGGGTGGTTTTGTAACCTATAGCTTGGAGGAAAAATCAAAGATGTTGGATATTCCTGTCAAGGATTTGGAAGAACAGGGTGTGGTGTCTGAATTTACAGCTCAGAAGATGGCTGAGCAGGCACGAATCAAGACCCAGTCAGATTTTGGCCTTAGTTTGACTGGAGTGGCAGGACCAGATAGCCTCGAAGGACACCCGGCTGGAACAGTCTTCATAGGCTTGGCACAGGAGCATGGAACTAAGGTCATCAAGGTTAATATTGGAGGTAGAAGTCGAGCAGATGTACGTCACATTGCGGTTATGCATGCCTTTAACCTAGTTCGCAAGGCTTTATTAAGTGACTAACTTTTGATATAATAGTAGATAGGTCTGAGGACCATTAGAATGTAGGAGAATAGAATGGCGAAAAAACCAAAAAAATTAGATGAAATTTCAAAAAAATTCGGGGCAGAACGTGAAAAAGCCTTGAATGACGCTCTTAAATTGATTGAGAAAGACTTTGGTAAGGGTTCAATCATGCGTTTGGGTGAACGTGCTGAGCAAAAGGTGCAAGTGATGAGCTCCGGTTCCTTGGCTCTTGATATTGCCCTTGGTTCAGGTGGTTATCCTAAGGGACGTATCATCGAAATCTACGGACCAGAGTCATCTGGTAAGACAACGGTTGCTCTTCATGCAGTTGCGCAAGCGCAAAAAGAAGGTGGAATTGCAGCCTTTATCGATGCGGAACATGCCCTCGATCCAGCTTATGCTGCGGCCCTTGGTGTCAACATTGACGAATTGCTCTTGTCTCAACCAGATTCAGGAGAGCAAGGTCTTGAGATTGCAGGAAAATTGATTGACTCAGGTGCTGTAGATCTTGTCGTGGTCGACTCAGTTGCTGCCCTTGTACCTCGTGCAGAAATTGATGGAGATATCGGAGATAGCCACGTTGGTTTGCAGGCTCGTATGATGAGCCAGGCTATGCGTAAACTTGGTGCTTCTATCAATAAAACCAAAACAATTGCCATCTTTATCAACCAATTGCGTGAAAAAGTTGGGGTCATGTTTGGAAATCCAGAAACAACTCCTGGTGGACGTGCTCTGAAATTCTACGCATCAGTCCGTTTGGATGTTCGTGGAAGCACACAAATCAAGGGAACTGGTGACCAAAAAGATACCAATGTCGGTAAAGAAACTAAAATCAAGGTCGTGAAAAACAAGGTAGCTCCACCATTTAAGGAAGCCTTCGTTGAAATTATGTACGGAGAAGGGATTTCTAAGACTGGTGAGCTCTTGAAAATCGCAAGCGATTTGGATATCATCAAAAAAGCAGGAGCTTGGTACTCTTACAAGGATGAGAAAATCGGTCAAGGTTCTGAAAATGCTAAGAAATACTTGGCAGATAACCCAGAAGTCTTTGATGAGATTGACCATCAAGTCCGTGTTCAATTTGGTTTGATTGATGGAGAGGAAGCTTCTGTAGAAGGTGTTGAAACTAAAAAAGATGAAGCAGTTCAAGTAGACTCTGTGAATGAAGAAGTTACACTTGACCTAGGCGACGAACTTGAAATCGAAATTGAAGAATAAGCTGTCAAAGTAGTGGAGAAATCCCCTGCTTTTCGTTTCTTTTGGATTTTAACCTAAAGGCTAATTCTTGTATTTCGGGTAAAACTTTTTGAAAAATCAGTTGTAAAATGACAATTTCGTCATTTCTTTTTTGTTGTTATAGATAAAATGCATATTATAATAAAGATATGGCATATAGTACAGATTTTAAACACCGGTCATTAAATTACATCAAAGAGGGGCATAGCCATGTCGAGACAGCAAAAGTTTTTGATGTTGGTATCAGAACTCTTTTCATGTGGAAAAGAAATTACGTGAACAAGGGCACTTAGAGCGGAAAAAGCGAGTCGCCAAAAGCCGAAAGATTCCTTTGGAGGAGTTGAAGGCATTTGTAGAGGCTCATCCAGATATTTTCTTAAGGGAGATCGCGGCACATTTTGATTGTGCCGTCCCTTCAGTATGGGCAACTTTAAAGCAGATTAAGATCACTTTAAAAAAAGACGACTAGCTTTAAGTAACAAGATTCAGAGAAAGTCGCTGAGTTTCTTGATGTTTTGGGTAGCCTAAAAGATTTACTAGTCGTATATATTGACGAAACGGGAATCGATCGCTGCCTCTATTGTCCTTATGCACGGGCTCCTAGAGGGGAGATAGTCTATGAAAAGATTAGCGGACAGCGCTTTGAGCGGACTTCAATTGTTGCAGGACAAGTAGACGGAGAGTTTATAGCTCCTATGATTTACAAGGAAAGTATGACGAGCAACTTCTTTGTAGAATAGTTCAAAACGCAACTCCTGCCTGCTTTTGAGACGCCGCATGTCATTGACATGGACAATGCTAGTTTTCATCCCAAGAAGATTTTGGATGAACTCTGCATCCAAGATAAACACTTTTTCATACCTTTACCATCTTATTCACCAGATTTGAATCCCATTGAGCAAGCTTGGGCTGTCTTGAAAAAGAAAGTGACAGATTTATTAAGGGTTGTTCCAAATATCTTTGAATGTTTAGAGCACTTTTTTTAAAACTAAATGACTATAAAAGTAATGAAAATTCACTTCTGATTGTCAAGTCAAGTGCAACAAAGTTGTTTATCTGATTAAGTGAGTATCTTTCAAGAGTCTGGAACAAAAGTTTAACCTTAAATATAAAAAGCGAACAAAACGAGTTATCTGACACTTGGAATTTTATCTTGTTTGATTTTTTTGTATAATCTATCGATTTTAAAATTTATAATAAAGAAATGCCTACAATCAAAGTCTTTTTGTTCTATTTATTTGCGGACAGATAGTCATCGATTCGTCTAGATAGCCTTTGTATAGACCTCTAAAAGGGATGGATTTAGTTATTTTAATGAAGAATCCTTTGGAATGAACTATCTTAACTATCCATTAAAATTCTTATTCGTACCTCGTTCATAAGATGAATAGGCATGTGCAAAATAAACATCTAAGCCCTCTATCTCACTCAATAAAGAAAATTCGTTTCCGTTGTCCGCAGTGATGGATTTAATAGGATAAAGTTTTATCCAGTCTAAGACTGCTTGATTAACAGACTCTGTTTTCTTTTCCTAGCAATCTTTGTAGGTTTGAGTCCTAAACATAAATAAGTCTCAATTTTTTCTCGTTCAGTTTCAGATAAGTGTTTATAGGATTAATTTGTGGTAAAATAGATATTGGACATGTTCTTCTCCCTTTATACTGTTTTTTGCAACTCGTAGTATATCAGATGAATATGTCTTTTGTGTTGTACTTCATTTTACAATAGGGCTTGCATTTTCCTGTAAAAAGAGTTAAAATTAGACATTAAAAGAATTTGTTATTAAGTAGAAGGAAAAAGGGAGGAGTGGAATATTTTTAAGTAACAGATTCAGTTTAGAAAGGAGATAAAATGAAAAGAAAATTATCAAAACAATTTTCAACATATCTAAGTTTACTAATTTTACTCTTAGGACAGTTTTGGGGGTTATCTTCTGTAAAAACATTTGCAGATACGGTAGACAGTAAACGATACATTGGATGGACAATTACAACTGGGGAGACACCAGCATCATTTGATGAGTCTATCTACGTAAGTCCTCAAGGAAGCCATGCAGGAGATTTAGCCGATGCAATTGTTGCATATTGCTTTAACTATACATATGCGACTCCACCTAAGTCAGATAGTACCACAAACTATCCTATTTACGAAAAAGAGACAGGAACAGCAGAAAGTTTTGGGCAATACGCCACCTCTAAGCGTATTACAAATGAAGAGTTGTATAAAGCAGTATTAAAAGTTATGTATAATGGTTTCCCAAATAATGCAGCGAGTCTACAAGGGGCTATTAGTGATGCACGTTTTAGAGCTGTAACTCAGTATGCTGTGTGGCATTTTACCGATAATTATGATGCAACAACGATACTTAGCAGTGATGAATTAGAACTTTATAATACATTAATTGGTAATAAAGCCGGTGCAAAAAATGTACCTGAAGATGCTACATTAGACATTTATCGTAACACAATGGAGGTTCATGCTAGTACTGCACAAGGAGCTTCAAAACCAGAATATCAAAATCTTTTATCTTCTAGATTTGTAAATAAAGTAACTGGAGAAGAACTTAAAATTACTCCATCTATTGATATTTATGCCAAGAAAGTTTGGGAAAATGCTAATTCTATTGTGAAAAAACCAGATGTTTCATTCCGTTTGAAAAATAAAGCAACAGATGCGCAGGTAGGTGAGATTTTAACAGTTTCTACTTCTGAAAGTACGGAAGAATCAAATGTTGTCAAATGGGAAAATATTCCTGGAAAGCACTCAGACTATATTGTAGAAGAAGTATCAGTACCTGAGGGATACACATCATCTGGTCGTGGTTCTGGGAAGGGGACTTTGGAGAATCCTTTTGTGATTACAAATAAAAAACAATCAGATATTCCTGCTTATGTCCAATCTATATCTGTTACAAAGGTTTGGAAAGGAGAGAAGGCTGATACTTCCAAACGTCCTGATGTTTATTTTACTATTTTTCAAGTAAAAAATGGCATTGAGACAATTTTGACTGCTGACAAATTACCGACTCCAAAAGGATTTGAAAATCCTAAGAAGTTAACTTCATTAGCACCTGTAACATGGCGAAATCTGTATGCGCCTGGAATTGATAAAGATACAAATGAACCGATTTCTTATATTGTGAAAGAGACAGATAAAGATGGGAATGTCTTAACATCACCTAACTATGAAGTGTCTTCTACAGTGATTGGTGCAAATACGGCTAATCATAGCTATACCTTTACCAATACATTCAAAGAAGAGAAGACGAATAGTAAAGAGATTGAGATCAGTAAAGTCAATCTTGGAGGCGAAGAGCTTGAGGGAGCTAAGATTCGTATTTCAAAAGATGGCAAAGAAGTTGAAAGTTGGACTTCTACTAAGACTGCTAAGTCACTGAAACTAGAAGCAGGAGAGTATGTCTTCCATGAAATCAGTGCACCAGCTGGATACAAAGTTGTTACAGACATCACCTTCACAGTAGATAAAGATGGAAATGTCACAGTTACAAACGACACAACAACTGGCACTAAAACAGTTGTAGCAGGTAATAAATTAGTTATCACTGATGAAACAATCACTCACTCAGTTGAAATTTCTAAACAAAATATCGCTGGTGAAAACTTGGCGAGCGCCAAAGTAACAGTCACAGATAAATCAGGTAATGTTGTAACAGATGTGAACGGTACAAAAGTTGAACAATTCGTTACAACAAAAGACAATTTGAAACTTCAATTGCCAGCTGGTGAATATACCTTCGTTGAAGACGCAGCTCCAGCAGGATACGATGTTGTCTCAACTTTCAAATTCACTGTAGATACAAATGGTACAGTGACAACAACAAGCACAGATGCTAAAACAAATGGTTCAGTCTTGACAGTTGTTGACCAAGCTACGAAAGTTGTACCAAAAGAGTTCAAAGTTGCTATTTCAAAAGTTGGACTTGGCGGCGTAGAGCTTGCAGGTGCAGATGTGACAGTCACAAAAGACGGTCAAGAAGTGGATCGTTGGACTTCAACAACTACTAGCCATGAATTGACACTGACAGAAGGCACATACGTCTTCCATGAAATCAGTGCACCAGCTGGATACAAAGTTGTTACAGACATCACCTTCACAGTAGATAAAGATGGAAATGTCACAGTTACAAACGACACAACAACTGGCACTAAAACAGTTGTAGCAGGTAATAAATTAGTTATCACTGATGAAACAACTGCTCATGATGTTTTGTTTAGTAAGACGGATTTAGGTGGTTCAGAAATTGCAGGAGCACGGATTGAAATTCGCGATACAGAAAACAATCTAGTAACATCTTGGACTTCTGAAGCGGGCGTGACAAAACAAGTCAGCCTAAACGAAGGAGCCTATACCTTTAACGAAGTTGTTGCACCAGCTGGATTTGTCAAAGTAACGGCTATTACCTTTACAGTTAGTACAGATGGTCAGGTTTATGTCGTTCATTCAGACCAAAATAAAGTCACTTCATCAAAAAATCACTTGACGGTTATCGATGATGCAGTGGCAAAACCAATTGAGACACCAAAAGGTAGCCTCACAGTGCAAAAAGTGGATGCAACAAGCAATGCAGTGCTACAAGGTGCCGTATTTAGCGTAGTTGGTAACATCACTGAAACAACATCAACAGTTGATTCTTCAAAAGTAGATGCAACCCTTGCAGCTAAACAAGAAGAAATTGCACAATTACAAGCGAAATTAGCTGAATTGGCAGAAACAGCAAAAGCGACTGATCCAGCTGATGCAGTTGCGGTAGAAGCAAATCGCTTGGCTATTGAAAATGCACAAAAAGCATTGGATGCAGCAAATAATAGCTACTCAGCCTTGTTGATTGAAAAAACTAACCTCAAACCAACTGTGACAAGTAAAACTGTCACAAAAGATTTTGGTACTGTGACAACAGATGCAAATGGTGTTGCAAGCCTAACAGAATTACCTGATGGCGAATACAGTATTACAGAAACAAAAGCACCAGCTGGCTATGATTTAGACAGCAAACCGCATGTGGTCACCATCAAAGATGGTCAAGCTTCTGTTACGTCAAACACACTGGTTGTAACGAACAGTAAAACAGTTATTCCAACACCACAATTTGACATTACTATCCGTAAAGTCGACTTGGCTGGCAGTGAATTGGCAGGTGCACAAATCCAAGTGAAGCAAGGGGATACAGTCATTTCAGAATGGACATCAACTGGTCAAGGACAAGTGGTTTCATTGAAACCTGGAACTTACACATTCCATGAAGTTGCTGCACCAAATGGTTACAAAGTGGTGACAGATATTACCTTCTCAGTGGATGAAACAGGCCAAGTGGCGATTCTTTCTGCTCGCGCAGATGAGGCAAAAGTGGCTGCTAATGAACTTATTGTTACAGATCAGAAAGTTCAGCAACTACAAGAAACACAACCTCAAACTCCAAAAACAAACAATAATAAATTCAAGGGAGATGATACCTCAAAAGGATCATCATCAGCAACTGAAGTGGTAGACAATTCTGAAAGCAACAAAGTTCTTCCAGCAACCAATTCTACAGATTTAAAAGGAGTAGTAATTGCAGGTTTTGGATTTCTAATTGCAGGTTTTGTTCTTGCTTTTTTCGGCAAAAAGAAAAAAGCTTAGATGGTAGGAAATGTCATTAAGTTCAGTAACTACATTACACTTTACTTTAAAAATTAGGCTTTTTATTAATTATAGTGAGTTAATGGATAGAACAATCTCGAGAAAGGACAAATTTTGTCCTTTCTTTTTTGATGTTCAGAGCGATAAAAATTCTTTTTTTGAAGTTTTCAAAGTTCCGAAAACCAAAGGCATTGCGCTTGATAAGTTTGATGAGATTATTCGTGGCTTCCAATTTTGCGTTGGAATAAGGTAATTGAAGAGTGTTGATGATTTTTTCTTTATCCTTGAGAAAGGTTTTAAAGACAGTCTGAAAGAGAGGATGAACCTGCTTCAGATTGTCCTCAATGAGTCCGAAAAACTTCTCTGGTTCCTTGTTCTGAAAGTGAAAAAGCAAGAGTTGATAGAGATTGTAGTGGTGTTTCAACTCATCTGAATAGCTCAAAAGCTTGTCTAGAATCTCTTTATTCGTTAAGTGCATACGAAAAGTAGGGCGATAAAATCGTTTATCACTCAGTTTACGACTATCTTGTTGAATGAGTTTCCAGTAGCGTTTGATGGCCTTGTATTCATGGGATTTTCGCTCAAATTGATTCATGATTTGGACACGGACACGACTCATAGCACGGCTGAGATGTTGGACAATGTGAAATCGATCTAGAACGATTTTAGCGTTAGGAAAAAGTTTTCTGGCAATATCGTAGTAGGGGCTAAACATATCCATAGTAATGATTTTCACCTGACAACGAACGACTCTATCGTAGCGCAGAAAGTGATTTCGGATGATAGCCTGTGTTCTGCCTTCAAGAACAGTGATGATGTTGAGATTATCAAAATCTTGTGCAATGAAACTCATCTTCATCTCCCGATTGAAACAGTCACTCCCCTGACTGTTTCAACGTCCCAGGACATAATCTCAGGAAGGCGAGAAAAATCATGCTTAAAGTGAAAATCATTGAGCTTACGAATGACAGTTGAAGTTGAAATGGCCAGCTAATGAGCAATATCGGTCATAGAAGTCTTTTCAATTAACTTTTGCGCAATTTTTTGGTTGATGATACGAGGAATCTGATGATTCTTTTTGACGAGTGAGGTCTCGGCGACCATCACCTTCGAGCAATGATAGCACTTGAAACGACGTTTTCTAAGGAGAATTCTAGTAGGCATGCCAGTCGTTTCGAGGTAAGGAATTTTCGACGGTTTTTGAAAGTCATATTTCTTCATTTGATTTCCGCAATTAGGACAAGATGGAGCCTTATAATCTAGTTTTTCAGTTTGTTGTTCAAGATTTCAGATTGCCTATAGTTTGCTGTTTCTTGTCGCTCCTCTAGAAAGCTGATATAATAGCCTTATGAATAAAAAACGAACAGTGGACCTGATACATGGTCCGATTCTTCCCTCACTTTTGAGTTTTGCCTTCCCAATCTTGCTATCAAATATTTTTCAACAGCTCTATAATACTGCTGATGTCTTGATTGTTGGGCGTTTTCTTGGTCAAGAATCCTTGGCTGCAGTAGGAGCGACGACAGCAATTTTTGACCTGATTGTAGGATTTACTCTTGGTGTTGGCAATGGCATGGGAATTGTCATTGCCCGTTATTACGGGGCTCGGAATTTTATAAAAATTAAGGAAGCAGTAGCAGCCACCTGGATTTTAGGTGCTCTTTTGAGTGTTGTAGTTATGCTGCTGGGCTTTCTTGGTTTGTATCCTCTCTTGCAATACCTAGATACTCCTGCAGAAATTCTTCCCCAGTCCTATCAATATATTTCTATGATTGTGACCTGTGTTGGTGTCAGTTTTGCTTATAATCTTTTTGCGGGTTTGTTGCGGTCCATTGGAGACAGTCTGGCAGCGCTTGGATTTCTGATTTTCTCTGCTCTGGTTAATGTGGTTCTGGATCTCTATTTCATTACGCAATTGCATCTGGGAGTTCAATCTGCAGGCCTTGCTACCATCATTTCGCAAGGTTTGTCAGCGGTTCTCTGCTTTTATTATATTCGTAAGAGTGTGCCAGAACTTTTGCCTCAGTTTAAGCATTTCAAATGGGACAAGGCCTTGTATGCGGACCTCTTGGAGCAAGGTTTGGCTATGGGCTTGATGAGTTCGATTGTATCTATCGGCAGTGTGATTTTACAGTCCTCTGTCAATACTTTTGGAGCAGTGATTATTAGTGCCCAGACGGCGGCTCGTCGCATTATGGCTTTCGCCCTTCTTCCGATGACCGCTATTTCCGCTTCGATGACGACCTTTGCTTCCCAGAATTTAGGTGCTAAGCGCCCAGACCGCATTGTCCAAGGTCTTCGAATCGGCAGTCGTTTAAGTATATCCTGGGCAGTTTTTGTTTGTGTCTTCCTCTTTTTTGCCAGTCCAGCCCTGGTTTCTTTCTTGGCTAGTTCGACGGATAGCTACTTGGTAGAAAATGGTAGTCTCTATCTGCAAATCAGTTCAGCCTTTTATCCTATTTTGAGTCTCTTATTGATTTATCGCAATTGTTTGCAGGGCTTGGGGCAAAAGATTCTTCCTCTAGTTTCTAGCTTTATTGAACTAATCGGAAAAATCGCTTTTGTAGTCTTGATTATCCCTTGGGCAGGCTATAAGGGAGTTATCCTTTGCGAACCCCTTATCTGGGTTGCCATGACTATCCAACTGTACTTCTCATTATTCCGTCACCCCTTGATAAAAGAAGGTAAGGCCATCTTGGCAACAAAAGTGCTATCCTAGTTGGATTTACTGAATAAAATCCATTTCCTCTAGTGAAAATCGAAAAAACTTGTGTTATAATAAGAAAGATTAAAATGTGAAAAAAGGAGATTCCTAATGGGACGTAAATGGGCCAATATCGTAGCCAAGAAAACGGCTAAAGATGGAGCTAACTCTAAAGTATATGCAAAATTTGGTGTAGAAATCTATGTAGCAGCTAAAAAAGGTGATCCAGATCCAGAATCAAACTCAGCCTTGAAATTCGTTATCGACCGTGCTAAACAAGCCCAAGTGCCAAAACATGTTATCGATAAGGCTTTGGACAAGGCTAAAGGAAACACAGATGAAACCTTTACAGAAGGACGTTACGAAGGTTTTGGACCAAATGGTTCTATGCTAATCGTTGATACTTTGACTTCAAATGTCAACCGTACAGCAGCCAATGTCCGTGCAGCCTTCGGTAAAAACGGCGGAAACATGGGTGCTTCAGGTTCGGTTTCTTACCTCTTTGACAACAAGGGCGTTATTGTATTTGCAGGTGAAGATGCGGACGCGGTCTTTGAGCAATTGCTAGAAGCAGATGTGGATGTGGATGATGTAGAAGCAGAAGAAGGTACAATCACAGTTTACACAGCTCCAACTGACCTTCATAAGGCTATCGTTGCCCTCCGTGAGTCAGGTGTCGAAGAATTCCAAGTTACTGAATTGGAAATGATTCCTCAGTCAGAAGTGGAATTGTCAGGGGATGACCTTGAAACCTTTGAAAAACTTTATAGCGTTCTTGAAGACGACGAAGACGTACAAAAGATCTACACAAACGTAGATGGATTCTAATTTAACATTGAGAATATGATCCTAAGTGAGAAGCTCACTTGGGATTTTTTTAATCAAGAAAATAGTTCCCATGAAAACTTTTTCCTTGACATCTTTTCTGAAAATGATAAAATAGTTCTCATGAAAACTTATTTAGTTCCTAGGAGAACTAAATGTGATAGTTAGAAAGGAGTTAGTATGGATAAACCGATGTTAGTCTTTAAGCGTTTTGGTCATCAGATTCACCTCATGGTGCAAAAGGAAGCCAAACGTTGTGGTATTGAATTTATGGGTGGGCCTCAAGGTCAGGTTGTGCGTTTTTTGGATAATCGTGAGAAAAACCAAGACTTGGTCTTGATTAAAGATATCGAGCAGGAACTCAATATTACCAAGTCTGTTGCTAGTAATTTGGTCAAGCGTATGGTGCAAAATGGTTTAGTGGAATTGGAGGCGAGTCCTAGCGATAAGCGGGCAAAATTTGTTCGTTTGACGGACAAAGCACGTTCTCAGATGCAGCAGGTTAAGGCCTTTTTTGAACGAATTGACAAGCAGTTGATGGAAGACATTGATGAAGATGAATTACTGATTTTTGAGAAAGTTCTCGGTCAACTACAGGCAAATATCAAGGGAATAGGAGGAGAGAATGAAGAAATTAGCCAAACGAATTAGTAGAAAAGAATGGGGGATGATTTTACTAGCTATTCTCTTTACTTGCTTTTCGGTTTATCTAGAGTTGGAAGTGCCAACCTATATCTCGAAAATTACGGATTTACTGGGAACTCAGGGAACTAATTTAGATGAGTTGTGGCAGCCAGCAGGTATGATGGTGGGAATGTCCTTTCTAGCCTTCTTATCCGCAGTTGCAGTTGGTTTTTTTGCGTCCAGAGTGGCGGCTTCTTATACTAGTAGGCTGAGAAGTGATATTTTTAACCGAGTTTTGGATTACTCGCAGACAGAGATTAAGAAATTCTCTATTCCCAGTCTTTTAACTCGTACCACCAATGACATTACTCAAGTTCAAATGTTGATTACCATGGGCTTGCAAGTGGTAACACGTGGTCCAATTATGGCTATCTGGGCTATTGGGAAGATTTTAGGTCATTCAGAATACTGGCTCTGGGCCGTACTTGTGGCAGTGATTGTCAACGTTTTAATGACGACTGTTTTGATGACGCTAGCCTTTCCAAAACAGTCCTTGATTCAGGGGTTGACAGATAAACTGAACAGTATCACTCGTGAGAGTTTAACAGGTATTCGTGTCGTTCGCGCCTACAATGCTGAAGAATACCAAAATGAAAAATTTGCAGCAGCAAATGATGAATTGACACGCTTGAATTTGTTTGTCAACCGTCTTATGGCTATTTTGAACCCTATCATGATGGGGATTTCAAGTGGTTTGAGTGTGGCGATTTACTGGATTGGGGCCTATGTGATTAACGACGCTGCTGCGACAGCACGTCTGCCTCTCTTTAGTGACATGATTGTTTTCATGTCTTATGCCATGCAAGTTGTCATGGGCTTCCTTCTCATGGGAGCACTCTTCATCGTTCTTCCCCGAACTATGGTCTCTGCTAAGCGGATTAATCAAGTTTTAGATTTGCATTCTTCTATCCAAAACCCTGCTCAAGTGCAGCTGGCTGATGAAAACCTCAAAGGTCAGGTCGAGTTTAAGGATGTGACCTTCCGCTATGCGGCAAATTCGGAGGCGGTTATTGAGCATGTTAGCTTTAGAGCAGAAGCTGGTCAAACAGTGGCCTTTATAGGATCAACAGGTTCTGGTAAATCAACTCTGGTCAATCTGATTCCACGTTTCTACGACGTGTCAGCAGGAGAGATTCTTGTAGACGGTGTCAATGTTCAAGACTATGACTTAAATGATTTGCGCAACAAGGTTGGTTATATTCCTCAGAAAGCGGTCCTCTTTTCAGGTGATGTCAAGGACAATCTAGACTTTGGACACAGTCAAGAAACACCACTTAGTGAGCAGGCTATGTTGCAAGCTTTGGAATTGGCCCAGTCTAAGAACTTTATCGAAGACAAGGAAGCGGGCTTAGCGTCGGAAGTGGCCCAAGGAGGAACCAACTTCTCAGGTGGTCAAAGACAACGTCTAGCAATTGCGCGTGCCTTGGCTCGGAAGCCAGAAATCCTCATCTTTGATGACTCCTTCTCAGCCTTGGACTACAAGACAGACCGTGTCCTACGCCAAGAGTTAGTAGAGAAAACCAAGTCTATGACCAAGCTTATTGTCGCACAGCGTATTTCAACGATTATGGATGCAGATTTGATTTTGGTCTTGGATCAAGGAAAAGTCGTGGGACAAGGCACCCACAAGGAACTTCTAGCTAATAATGAAGTTTACCAAGAAATTGCCTATTCACAACTATCGAAGGAGGAATTGGAACATGGAAAATAAGAAAATGTCTCTTTGGAAACAGAGCAAACCCTATCTTGCAGGCCTCCAGTTTGCCCTTCTAATCGCCTTTCTAGCAACAATCGTATCCAATATCATTACTGTATATGGTCCAACCCGCATCAAGGAAATGACTAATATTATTGCTAGTGGTCTGGAAACAAGTGTGGATGTCGCGGCGGTTGCAGCTATTGGTGGTTTTTTGGCCGTGATTTATGTGATTGGACTTCTATCAAATTATTTACAGGCCTTTCTGTTTACAACAGCCATTCAACGTTTTTCAGAGCGTTTGAGAAGAGCCATTGCAGAGAAAATCAATAGCCTACCATTGGGATATTTTGATGGACATTCTCAAGGAGATACCTTGTCTCGTGTAACAAATGATATTGACACTGCAGCCCAGTCCCTCAATCAAAGTCTGGGAACAGTTCTTTCATCCACTTTACTGGTCGTGGCAGTCTTGGTAACCATGTTTGGGATGAACTGGATTTTAGCCTTGGTGACGGTTGTGTCAACCCTTATTGGTTTTGTTTTCGTGTCTGTCTTTATGGGCAAATCCCAGGGCTTCTTTAAGAGTCAGCAACAAGATTTGGCAGCTGTCAATGGCTATGTGGAAGAAATGTACTCTGGCCATAATGTAGTGACCGGTTACAATGCTATCGAAAGTACGAAAGAAGAGTTTGCGAAATTAAACCATCGTCTGTATGATAGTATCTGGAAATCTCAATTTATTTCAGGGATTATGATGCCGATTATGATGTTTATTGGGAACTTTAGCTATGCCTTGGTGATTATCGTTGGTGCAGCCTTGGCATTAAATGGACACATCAGTATCGGGATTATCGTTGCCTTTATGGCCTACGTTCGTATCTTTTCTCAGCCTCTTTCACAAATTGCCCAAGGGATTACTAGTCTTCAGCAGGCTAGTGCAGCCATGGGACGCGTCTTCGAATTCTTAGGTGAAGAGGAAATGGAAGATGAATCCCATAAAGAAAGACAACTGAGTGATATGAAAGGTCAAGTGGTCTTTGATCGAGTTTCCTTTGGTTACACACCAGAGCGAACCATTATTCATGACTTTTCTGCGACCGCTCATGCAGGTCAAAAGGTTGCCATTGTCGGACCGACCGGAGCTGGGAAGACAACTATTGTCAATCTTTTGATGAAGTTCTATGAGATTGATAAGGGAAGTATTCGCATTGATAGTGTGGATACCAAGGAGATGAAGCGTTCGGAAGTACACGATGCATTTTCAATGGTCTTGCAGGACACTTGGCTCTTTGAAGGAACCATTCGCGACAATCTTATCTATAACCAAACAGGTATTAGTGATGAGCTTGTGATTGAAGCCAGCAAGGCTGTAGGGATTCACCACTTTATCATGACCCTACCAGATGGTTACGATACTGTCTTGGACGACACAGTGACCTTGTCTGTCGGACAAAAACAACTCTTGACCATTGCTCGTGCTTTGCTGAAAGATGCGCCGCTCTTGATTTTGGATGAGGCGACCTCTTCGGTTGATACCCGTACTGAGGAATTGATTCAGAAAGCTATGGACCGACTGATGGAGGGAAGAACTTCCTTTGTCATCGCCCACCGCTTGTCAACTATCCGAAATGCTGACTTGATTCTTGTCATGAAAGATGGAAATATCATCGAGCAAGGAAATCATGATGCGCTAATGTCACAAGCTGGTTTCTACGCTGACCTCTACAACAGTCAGTTTACAGAAGATGAAGCAGAAGAATAAATCTAAGAAGGCTTGACGGCCTTCTTTTTCTGCACTATACTAGAAGACAAGTGCTTCCCTATAAGCAAAATTTGAGTAAGTGATGAGAAAATATATGAAAAATTATCAAGAATGGTATGACCATATTGCTAGTAAGATTGAAAATAAGCCTATCTTTCTGAGACTGTTAAGAACTTTCAATCGGTTCATGACGGTAGTTATGCCTATGATTTATCTAACCTTGTTAGCAACTACCTATCTTCAACAAGGACTTGGGAAACAGGTCTTGATCTATGTGTTTATCCCTGCATCAGGTTTTGTGATTTTGTCCTTTCTTCGTAAGAAAATCAATGCCCCTAGGCCTTATGAGGAATGGGATATTAAACCCTTGCTTGACAGAGATAGTCCTGGTCAGTCTATGCCCAGTCGTCATGTCTTTTCAGCAACCATTATCTCCATGGCTTGCTTACATGCTAGTTTATCTGTAGGGGTTATCTCGTTGGTCTTGTCAGCCCTCCTCGGTCTCGTGAGAGTCTTAGGTGGAGTGCATTTTCCCAAGGATGTAGTGGTTGGCTATATTTGTGGTCTTGTGTGGGGTGTGATTTTCTTTCTATGTTGACCTGTAAGTTAAGGTGGTCCCACAACCACTTATGAGTCTAAAGTAACCACTTGCTTTTTTGCTCTTGTTTTCTTATTTTCCCTTTGATATAGTAGAGTCAGAAAGGAGATGGAATGAAGTTACGAATTGAAATTGACAGCAATTTAGAGGAAACTGAAATTGTCATCAAGGCAGCGTCTTTGACAGATGAGATTGCGGATTTACAGCGACTCTTGCAAGAATCCAAGTCTCCTAGGTTGATTTTTTACAAGGGGACGGGTGAATATTATCTGGACTTGTCGGAAATTCTCTTCTTTGAGACGGAAGGTAGCAAGATTTATGCCCATACCCATAAAGATGCCTACGAAGTTCGGCTCAAACTCTATGAGTTAGAGTCTATCCTTCCTCGCTATTTTAGTCGAGTATCCAAGTCAACTATCGCTAATATTCGGCAAATCTATTCGGTGGATAAGTCCTTTTCAGGAACGGGCATCATTTCCTTTTATCAGACCCATAAGGAGATTCATGTCTCACGACATTACCAATCCCTCCTAAAAGAAAATCTAAGAAACATGAGGTAAGAACATGAAAAAGAAAGCATTTGGTATTGTGTTGCTTATTTTGGCGGCTTTAGTATTATTGCAGGGGAATTTTGGAATCCCTTCATTCGGTGGGCAAATTTGGCCCTTGCTTGGTATTGCATTTTTTGCCTATCAATCAGTTGGAGCTTTGTTGCGTCGTCACTTAACTTCAGCCTCTTTTACAGCTCTAGTAGCCTTAATGATTGCTAACCACTTTTATGGCATTTTACCAATTCCCAATCAGTCATTGTTCTGGGCAAGTATTTTAATCGTAATGGGTGTCAGCGCACTCACTCATTCTAACAGAACTTGGAATGGGAAAAAATGGTGGTATGATGGTAAAAAGACCATTCTTACAGATAAGGAAGTTGCTTTTGGGACTGGGACTTTCTACAAGCAAGAGCAAGAATTGGTAGAGGATCAAGTAGAAGTTGGTTTTGGGAATGCCAAGATTTATTATGACAATGCAGAGATGTTGGGAGATAGCGCAACCTTGAAGATAGAAGTCGGTTTTGGGAATGCAGTTATCTATGTTCCTCAACATTGGGGAGTTGATTTAAAGGTAGAAACTTTCTGTGGCGTAGCCAAGGCAGATACTCCTCTAGCCCCAACCAGCAAAACCTTGATTATCCGTGGAGATGTGGCCTTTGGAAAGTTGGAAATTGTCTACGTTAAATAAAAAAATATTCCAATTCCCTTGCAAAAATGAAGAAAGTGTGATAACATAGTACGGTATGTGGTGCTAGCACATCCGCTATATTAGATCTAATAGGAGGAAAACACAATGGCTAAAGTATGTTACTTTACAGGTCGTAAGACTGTATCAGGAAACAACCGTTCACACGCGATGAACCAAACAAAACGTGCCGTAAAACCAAACCTTCAAAAAGTTACTGTTCTTATCGATGGTAAACCTAAAAAAGTTTGGGCTTCAGCTCGTGCTTTGAAATCAGGTAAAGTTGAACGCGTTTAATAATAAAAGTAAGGAGACCTCAGGGTCTTTTTTCTTTTACTGTAGATATAAAATCATTTGAAAAATAGAGTAAATATCCGCTGATACAGTATTCTGCTTTTACACTTGGGCTGAAATATGATAAAATAGAGTATCAACTAGTTGAGGTAAAAAGGATGACTGTAAAAATTAATACAAAAGATGGTCAAATCGAACTAACAGATGAAGTGATTGCAACCGTCGTAGGTGGAGCAGCAACTGAGATTTTTGGTGTGGTCGGTATGGCTAGTAAAAATGCCCTCAAAGATAATTTCCAAGCCCTTCTAGGTAAGGAAAATTATTCTAAAGGTGTCGTCGTAAAGGCGGCCGAAGATGGCAGTATTGCAGTTGATGTATATACCGTGTTGAGCTACGGAACAAAGATTAGCGAAGTGTCAAAAAACATTCAAGAGCGTGTTCGTTTTAGCTTGGAAAACCAGCTTGGAATTACTGCTCAGACTGTAAATGTCTACATTCAAAATATCAAAGTTGTAGGAGAATAACCGTGTCAAAAATTACTACTAGCTTATTTCAAGAAATGGTGCAGGCTGCATCAACTCGCTTGAATAAGCAAGCTGAATATGTCAATTCATTAAACGTCTTCCCCGTTCCAGATGGAGATACCGGGACAAATATGGGAATGACCATTGAAAATGGTGCTAAAGAAGTTGCAGACAAGCCAGCTTCTACAGTTGGAGAGGTAGCGAGCATTCTTGCTAAAGGTCTTTTGATGGGAGCGCGTGGGAACTCAGGAGTTATTACGTCTCAGCTTTTCCGTGGATTTTCACAAGCCATCCAGGATAAAGACGAGTTAACAGGTCAAGACTTGGCCCTTGCCTTCCAATCAGGTGTGGAAGTTGCTTATAAGGCAGTTATGAAACCAGTTGAAGGAACGATTTTGACAGTTTCTCGTGGGGCTGCTATCGGTGCTAAGAAAAAAGCTGAGCAAACAGATGACGCTGTTGAAGTCATGCGCGCAGCCTTGGAAGGTGCTAAAACAGCTCTAGCTAAAACACCAGACATGCTTCCAGTATTGAAAGAAGTTGGCGTTGTGGATTCAGGTGGTCAAGGACTGGTCTTTATCTATGAAGGTTTCCTTTCAGCCCTTACTGGTGAATATATTGCATCTGAGGACTTTGTAGCGACTCCGGCTAACATGAGTGAAATGATCAATGCAGAGCACCACAAGTCTGTAGCTGGTCATGTAGCAACTGAGGACATCACCTTTGGTTACTGTACTGAAATCATGGTAGCTCTTAAGCAAGGCCCAACCTATGCCAAAGATTTTGACTACGATGAATTCCGTAATTACTTGAATGAACTTGGGGATTCTCTCCTTGTTGTCAACGATGATGAAATTGTCAAAGTCCATGTCCATACAGAAGATCCAGGGCTTGTTATGCAAGAGGGTCTCAAATATGGTAGCTTGGTCAAGGTGAAAGTTGACAATATGCGTAACCAACACGAAGCACAGGTTGAGAAAGAAGCTGCTCAAGTTAGCAAGCCTGCTGAAGAAAAAGAGTATGCTTTAATTGCTGTCGTTGCTGGTAAAGGTCTAGCAGATATCTTCCGTTCTCAAGGTGTTGATTATGTTATCGAGGGCGGTCAAACCATGAATCCTTCAACAGAAGACTTTATCAAGGCTGTTGAACAGGTCAACGCTCGTAACATCATCTTCCTGCCAAACAACAAAAACATCTTCATGGCAGCTCAATCTGCAGCAGAAGTTTTGGAACAACCAGCAGTAGTGGTAGAAGCCCGTACTCTTCCTCAAGGTTTGACAAGTCTTCTTGCCTTTGATCCAAGCAAGTCAATCGAAGAAAACCAAGAGCGTATGACTGCTGCTCTTAGCGATGTCGTTAGCGGAAGCGTCACAACAGCTGTTCGTGATACAACCATTGATGGCTTAGAAATCCATGAAAATGATAATCTTGGTATGGTTGATGGGAAAATTCTCGTGTCAAACCCTGACATGCACCAAACCTTGACAGAAACCTTGAAACATATGTTGGATGAAGATAGTGAAATCGTAACCTTCTATGTCGGTGAAGACGGAAGCGAAGAACTTGCCAATGAAATTGCTCAAGAAATCGCAGAAGAATTCGAAGACGTTGAAGTCGAGATTCACCAAGGCCAACAACCTGTTTACCCATACCTATTTAGTGTAGAATAAGATTAATGAAGAACTGAGAAATCAGTTCTTTTTTCTTTTTTAGCAAATGAAATCGGTATCTTTTTTATAAAAACAAAAATAACATTCATAAATAAACGTTAAAATAGAAAATTCAGAAAATTTCTTCTTTTGTCTTGAAAAATTTTGAAAAAGTGGTATGATAGTAACAAGTTATTTTTAAGAGGAAAGAAAGGGGAACAATGGAGAAAATCAGTTTAGAATCTCCTAAGACGGGGTCGGACCTAGTTTTGGAAACACTTCGTGATTTAGGAATTGATACCGTCTTTGGTTATCCTGGTGGTGCGGTCTTGCCTTTGTATGATGCGATATATAATTTTAAAGGCATTCGCCACATTCTAGGCCGCCATGAACAAGGTTGTTTGCATGAAGCTGAAGGTTATGCTAAATCAACTGGAAAGTTGGGTGTTGCCGTCGTCACTAGCGGACCAGGGGCAACAAATGCCATTACAGGGATTGCAGATGCTATGAGCGATAGCGTTCCCCTTTTGGTCTTTACAGGTCAGGTGGCGCGAGCAGGGATTGGGAAAGATGCCTTTCAGGAGGCAGACATTGTGGGAATTACCATGCCAATCACTAAGTACAATTACCAAGTTCGTGAGACAGCTGATATCCCTCGAATCATTACGGAAGCTGTCCATATCGCAACTACAGGCCGTCCAGGGCCAGTCGTCATTGACCTACCTAAAGATGTATCTGCTTTAGAAACAGACTTCATCTATTCACCAGAAGTCAATCTACCAAGCTATCAGCCAACTCTTGAGCCGAATGATATGCAAATTAAGAAAATCTTGAAGCAATTATCCAAGGCTAAAAAGCCAGTTTTGCTTGCTGGTGGTGGGATTAGTTATGCTGAGGCTGCGGCAGAATTAAATGAATTTGCAGAGCGTTATCAAATTCCAGTGGTAACCAGCCTTTTGGGGCAAGGAACGATTGCAACGAGTCATCCGCTCTTCCTTGGAATGGGAGGCATGCACGGATCATTCGCAGCTAATATTGCTATGACGGAAGCTGATTTTATGATCAGTATTGGTTGCCGTTTCGATGACCGCTTGACGGGGAATCCTAAGACTTTCGCTAAGAATGCTAAGGTTGCTCACATTGATATTGACCCAGCTGAGATTGGTAAGATTATCAGTGCGGATATTCCTGTAGTTGGAGATGCTAAGAAAGCTTTGCAAATGTTGTTGGCGGAACCAACCGTTCATAACAATACTGAGAAATGGATTGAAAAAGTTACCAAAGACAAGAACCGCGTTCGTTCTTATGATAAGAAAGAACGTGTGGTTCAACCTCAGGCCGTTATTGAACGCATCGGTGAGTTGACGAATGGTGATGCCATTGTGGTAACAGACGTTGGTCAACACCAAATGTGGACAGCCCAGTATTATCCCTACCAAAACGAACGTCAGTTAGTGACTTCAGGTGGTTTGGGAACCATGGGATTTGGAATTCCAGCAGCAATCGGTGCTAAAATTGCTAACCCAGATAAGGAAGTAGTCTTGTTTGTTGGGGATGGCGGTTTCCAAATGACTAACCAGGAATTGGCTATTTTGAACATTTACAAGGTGCCAATCAAGGTGGTTATGCTGAACAACCACTCACTTGGAATGGTCCGCCAGTGGCAAGAATCCTTCTATGAAGGTAGAACATCTGAGTCAGTCTTTGATACCCTTCCTGATTTCCAATTGATGGCACAGGCTTATGGCATTAAAAACTATAAGTTTGACAATCCTGAGACCTTGGCTCAAGACCTTGAAGTCATCACTGAGGATGTTCCTATGCTAATCGAGGTAGATATTTCTCGTAAGGAACAGGTGTTACCAATGGTACCAGCTGGTAAGAGTAATCATGAGATGTTGGGGGTGAAGTTCCATGCGTAGAATGTTAACAGCAAAACTACAAAATCGTTCAGGAGTCCTCAATCGCTTTACAGGTGTCCTATCTCGTCGTCAGGTTAATATCGAAAGTATCTCTGTTGGAGCAACAGAAGATCCGAATGTATCGCGGATCACTATTATTATTGATGTTGCTTCACATGATGAGGTGGAGCAAATCATTAAGCAACTTAATCGTCAGATTGATGTGATTCGCATTCGAGATATTACAGACAAGCCTCATTTGGAGCGCGAGGTAATTTTGGTTAAGATGTCAGCGCCAGCTGAGAAGCGAGCTGAGATTCTAGCGATTATTCAACCTTTCCGTGCAACGGTGGTAGACGTAGCGCCAAGCTCGATTACCATTCAGATGACAGGAAATGCTGAAAAGAGTGAAGCTCTATTGCGAGTCATTCGACCATACGGTATTCGCAATATTGCTCGAACGGGTGCAACTGGATTTACCCGCGATTAATACTCTTCGAAAATCTCTTCAAATCACGTCAGCTTTGCCTTGCCGTACTCAAGTACAGCCTGCGGCTAGCTTCCTAATTTGCTCTTTGATTTTCATTGAGTATAAAAATATTTTAAATTTGTTAAACCAGCCTAAAAGGCAATAAATAATAGAAAAGAGAGAAAAAACTATGGCAGTTCAAATGGAATATGAAAAAGATGTTAAAGTAGCAGCACTAGACGGTAAAAAAATTGCCGTTATTGGTTATGGTTCACAAGGACATGCGCATGCGCAAAACTTGCGTGATTCAGGTCGCGATGTCATCATCGGTGTACGTCCAGGTAAATCTTTTGATAAAGCAAAAGAAGATGGATTTGACACTTACACAGTAGCAGAAGCTACTAAATTGGCTGATGTTATCATGATTTTGGCACCAGACGAAATCCAACAAGAATTGTACGAAGCAGAAATCGCTCCAAACTTGGAAGCTGGAAACGCAGTTGGATTTGCTCATGGTTTCAACATCCACTTTGAATTTATCAAAGTTCCTGCAGATGTAGATGTCTTCATGTGTGCTCCTAAAGGACCAGGACACTTGGTACGTCGTACTTATGAAGAAGGATTTGGTGTTCCAGCTCTTTACGCAGTATATCAAGATGCAACAGGAAATGCGAAAAACATTGCTATGGACTGGTGTAAAGGTGTTGGAGCAGCTCGTGTAGGTCTTCTTGAAACAACTTACAAAGAAGAAACTGAAGAAGATTTGTTTGGTGAACAAGCTGTACTTTGCGGTGGTTTGACTGCCCTTATCGAAGCTGGTTTCGAAGTCTTGACAGAAGCAGGCTACGCCCCAGAATTGGCTTACTTTGAAGTTCTTCACGAAATGAAATTGATCGTTGACTTGATCTACGAAGGTGGATTCAAGAAAATGCGTCAATCTATTTCAAATACTGCTGAGTATGGTGACTATGTATCAGGTCCACGTGTGATTACTGAGCAAGTTAAAGAAAATATGAAAGCTGTCTTGGCAGACATCCAAAATGGTAAATTTGCAAATGACTTTGTAAATGACTATAAAGCTGGACGTCCAAAATTGACTGCTTACCGTGAACAAGCAGCTAACCTTGAAATTGAAAAAGTTGGCGCAGAATTGCGTAAAGCAATGCCATTCGTTGGTAAAAACGACGACGATGCATTCAAAATCTATAACTAATTGATAGATATTAAGGTGAAGGCGAGTTGGGGGACTAACTCGCTTTTATAATCAATTCATCTCTTTTTAAAAGATGGATTACGATAAGTATGAAATAGTCTAGGAGAAAAAGATGTTAAGTTCAAAAGATATAATCAAGGCTCATAAGGTCTTGAACGGTGTGGTTGTTAATACCCCACTGGATTATGACCATTATTTATCGGAGAAGTATGGTGCTAAGATTTATTTGAAAAAAGAAAATGCCCAACGTGTTCGCTCTTTTAAAATTCGTGGTGCCTATTATGCCATTTCCCAGCTCAGCAAGGAAGAACGTGAGCGTGGGGTAGTCTGCGCTTCTGCGGGAAATCATGCGCAGGGAGTTGCCTATACTTGCAATGAAATGAAAATTCCTGCTACTATCTTTATGCCCATTACTACTCCGCAACAAAAGATTGGTCAAGTTCGCTTTTTTGGTGGGGACTTTGTGACTATTAAATTAGTTGGTGATACCTTTGATGCCTCAGCAAAAGCAGCTCAAGAATTTACAGTTTCTGAAAATCGTACCTTTATTGATCCTTTTGATGATGCCCATGTTCAGGCAGGTCAAGGGACAGTTGCTTATGAGATTTTAGAAGAAGCTCGAAAAGAATCGATTGATTTTGATGCTGTCTTGGTTCCTGTTGGTGGTGGCGGTCTCATTGCTGGGGTTTCTACCTATATCAAGGAAACAAGTCCAGAAATTGAAGTCATTGGGGTAGAGGCTAATGGAGCGCGTTCCATGAAGGCTGCTTTTGAAGCTGGTGGACCTGTTAAACTCAAAGAAATTGACAAATTTGCGGATGGGATTGCTGTGCAAAAGGTAGGTCAGTTGACCTATGAAGCAACTCATCAACATGTTCAAACCTTAGTAGGTGTCGATGAGGGATTGATTTCTGAAACCTTGATTGACCTCTACTCTAAGCAAGGGATTGTCGCAGAACCTGCTGGAGCTGCTAGTATCGCTTCTTTAGAGGTTTTGGCTGAATATATCAAGGGGAAAACCATTTGTTGTATCATTTCTGGAGGAAATAATGATATCAACCGTATGCCGGAAATGGAAGAGCGCGCCTTGATTTATGATGGAATCAAGCATTACTTTGTGGTTAATTTTCCACAGCGTCCGGGGGCTTTGCGTGAATTTGTAAATGATATCTTGGGGCCAAATGATGATATCACACGTTTTGAGTATATCAAACGAGCTAGCAAGGGGACAGGCCCAGTATTGATTGGGATTGCCCTGGCAGATAAGCATGATTATGCAGGATTGATTCGTCGAATGGAAGGTTTTGATCCAGCTTATATTAACTTAAATGGTAACGAAACGCTCTATAATATGCTTGTCTGAGGACTAATAAAAAAATATCATATTATTTGCACAATTGATGTATAGGTGCTATAATGAAGATGAAGAAAGGGGGCGATTCCTATGGACTTAGGAAATCGATTACGCTATTTCTATCATAACTCATTATAGTACCTATGTTTTTTGATTCAGTTTATAGTAAGGGAGTAAAATTACTTGTTATATGTAAGGAGTTTTTTGAAATCTACTATTTTATATATAGCTAATCTGAAATTTGTATAAATATAATAGGAATTAGAAAAAAATAATCAATACTAATGAGATGCCTTATTATACTGAGGTTACTGAGAAGAGTAATGAGATACTAAGAAGATAAAAACAGTAGAAAATGTTGAAAGATAGGATACCATTGTTTCCTGACTACTCATCTTTTAATGATGTAAGAGAAACAAAAGGAATCTTGATAAAGTAAATAGTACCAGTTGAGCAAGTGAAAAGTGCTTATAAAGGCAGGAAGAATATCAAAGAAGGAGAAGAGAAAGAATAGTTAGTAATAGTGTGGAGAGAAAGCCTTCCGCTATTAGAAATGTCCTTTTAAATTGGATAAATAGAATAAAGTTGAAGATCAAACCTGTCTAACCTATCAAGAACGGGTATTTGCAAAATATGAATATTATTACAAATAAAAGAGTTAATAATACAATTGTTTTAAAGGTGTTTACTAATGGTTTATAGCAAGCAGAAACCTATATATTATCGGCTTTAATAAGATAGTAATAAAAATATAAGTCATTAATTTTATTGAATATATGTTTTTTTATTGACAAAACACATAAAAACATATACAATTAAATATCGTAAAGAAGAAAATAGGAGAGGGACATGACTAAGTCAAACTTTGAAAAAGTAGAATCAGTTGTTGGCTGGGTTCGTGATAAGAAAATCACAGGCTACCGTATCTCTAAAGAAACGAATGCGCGTGAAATGTCTATCATTGCTCTAGCGCAGGGGCGTGCAAAAGTAAAAAATATTTCGTTTGAAACGGCTCTAGGTTTAATTGATTTCTATGATAAAAATCATGAAAAATTTGAAGATTAATCTTTGGATGATGGCAGATTCTTGAATAAGATCTGCCTTTTCATTTTGAGGACAACAAAAAGACTGCACGGTTGATGCAGCCTTTTCTTTTTATTTGAGATAGCGTTGAAGGAACTCTTTTGTACGGTCTTCTTTAGGATTGGTGAAGAGGTCTTCTGGTTTACCTTCTTCAGCAATTACACCCTTATCCATAAAGATAACACGGTGAGAGACATCACGGGCGAATTCCATTTCGTGAGTTACAACAATCATAGTCAAGCCTTCCTGAGCCAGATCTTGCATGATTTTGAGGACCTCTCCAACCATTTCTGGATCGAGAGCTGATGTTGGTTCATCAAAGAGAATGGCGTCAGGATTCATTGAAAGGGCACGAGCGATGGCCACACGTTGTTTTTGACCCCCTGAGAGTTGTTTTGGTTTGGCTTGCCAGTAGCGTTCTCCCATGCCGACCTTTTCTAGGTTTTCTTTGGCAATCTTTTCAGCTTCTGTACGTTCACGTTTAAGGACAGTTGTCTGAGCGACGATTGTGTTTTCAAGCACGTTGAGATTTTCAAAGAGGTTAAAGGATTGGAAAACCATCCCCAACTTTTCACGGTATTGCGTGAGGTCATAGCCTTTTTCGAGGACGTTTTGTCCATGATAAAGGATTTGTCCATCAGTTGGCGTTTCAAGGAGGTTGATGGAGCGTAGGAAAGTTGATTTTCCGCTTCCAGAGCTTCCGATGATAGAGATAACTTCACCCTTGTGGACAGTGAGTGAAATGTCTTTTAGCACTTCGTTTTGTCCATAGGATTTTTTGAGGTGTTTAATTTCAAGGATTGCTTGGGTCATTATTTCAAATCCTCCGTTTGCATTTGGTTAGCACCTGTAGTATAGGTATCCATGTCCATTCGGCGTTCGATGAAGCGTAGGATACGTGTTACGGTGAAGGTGAGGACAAAGTAAATCACGGCGATGATTGTAAATGTCTGGAAGTATTGATAGGTTTGAGTTGCCACGGTATTTCCTGAGAAATAAAGTTCGACAACCGAGATAACGTTCAATACAGATGTATCTTTGATATTGATGACAAATTCATTACCAGTTGCTGGTAGGATGTTACGGACTACTTGAGGTAGGACAATCTTACGCATGGTTTGGTTATGAGTCATACCGAGTGCAGTTGCAGCTTCAAATTGTCCCTTGTCAACCGCTAGGATACCACCACGAACGATTTCGGTCATGTAGGCACCGGTATTGATTGAAACGATGAAGATAGCAGCCAGTGTGCGGTCAAGGTTGATACCGAAAGCTTGGGCAGTTCCATAATAGATAACCATCGATTGAACAATCATTGGCGTACCACGGAAAATTTCAATATAGACATTGAGAATCCAGCCGATTAATTTTTGTAGGCTGTAAATGGCTTTATTCTCAGAGAGAGGAGCAGTACGGAAAACACCAATGGCAAGGCCGATAATGAGACCTATGATGGTTCCGACGATAGAGATTAAAAGAGTGATACCAGCACCACGCAAGAGTTGTTGCCAGTTTTCAGAAAGAATTTTAGCAACTTGGCTAAAGAAACTACTGCTAGTCTCTTCAGATGTTGTAGCTTCGGCAGGTTGTTCCTTGATCATACGATCCATCAAGGCAACTTGATCGTCTTTTGAAATGGTTTCAATGCTGGCATTGATTTGGCTAATACGATTGTCATCTTTACGAAGTCCAATGGCAATAGCTGTATCTTCTTCTCCAGTTTTGAAACCTGGTTCTACTTGAACCATTTTAAACTTAGAGTTAGCAGCTTCGGCAGTCAGAGCTTCTGGACGTTCAGAAACATAGGCATCGATGACACCAGCCTCAAGAGCTTGGCGCATTTGAGCGAAGTCTCCCATGGCTGTTTCTTTTTTAGCACCCGGGATTTGTGTAATCAAGTCATAAAGGTAGACACCTTGTTGAGAAGTGATTTTCGCACCGTTAAAGTCATCCAAAGATTTAGCACTTGCGTAGGCAGAATCTTTTTTGACAAGCAAAACTGGTTCGCTAGTGTAGTAACTGCTTGAAAAGGCAATTTCTTGTTTGCGTTCGGCAGTAGGACTCATACCTGCGATAATCATGTCAATCTTACCAGAAGTAAGGGCAGGAACTAGACCTTCCCACTTGGTTTTAACAACCAAAGGTTCTTTACCTAAGTCCTTAGCGATTTTCTTGGCGATTTGAACATCGTATCCGTTAGCATACTGATTAGTCCCATCAATTTTGACAGCTCCATTGCTATCATCGTCCTGGGTCCAGTTAAAGGGAGCATATGCTGCTTCCATCCCGATGCGTAAATATTCATCGGCTTGGGCAACATTGACAAGTCCCAGCATCAGCAAGAGACTTGTGAAAATAGATAAGTATATTTTTCTCATGATTTCTCCTATTTCTAATCTATTAAAAAATAACTGTCTCCTATTTTATCGAAAAAAACTCTATTTTTCAATATAGGTAAGCCCTTACTTGAGAAAAAATGATATAATGATAGCAAAAATAAAAAGGGGGATTAGTTGATGAAAAAAACTTTTTTCTTACTGGTGTTAGGCTTGTTTTGCCTTCTTCCACTCTCTGTTTTTGCCATTGATTTCAAGATAAACTCTTATCAAGGAGATTTGTATATTCATGCAGACAATACGGCAGAATTTAGACAAAAGATAGTTTATCAGTTTGAGGAGGACTTTAAGGGCCAAATCGTGGGACTTGGACGTGCAGGTAAGATGCCTAGTGGATTTGACATTGATCCTCATCCAAAGGTTCAGGCTGCGAAAAACGGTGCTGAACTGACAGACGTTACTAGCGAAGTGACAGAAGAGGCGAATGGTTATACTGTGAAAGTCTACAATTCAGGTCAGGAGGGTGACATAGTTGAAGTTGACCTTACATGGAATTTAAAAAATTTGCTTTTTCTATATGATGACATCGCTGAATTAAATTGGCAACCTCTGACAGATAGTTCAGGAACTATTGGAAAGTTTGAATTTCATGTAAGGGGAGACAAGGGGGCTGAAAAACTCTTTTTCCATACAGGGAAACTTTTTAGAGAGGGAACCATTGAAAAGAGTAACCTTGATTATACTATCCGTTTAGACAATCTTCCGGCTAAGCGTGGAGTTGAGTTGCATGCCTACTGGCCTCGGACCGATTTTGCTAGTGCTAGGGATCAGGGCTTGAAAGGGAATCGTTTAGAAGAGTTTAATAAGATAGAAGACTCGATTGTTAAAGAAAAAGAGCAAAGTAAACAACTCGTTACTTGGGTCTTCCCTTCCATACTTTCCATATCCTTGTTATTGAGTGTCTGCTTCTATTTTATTTATAGAAGAAAGACCACTTCTTCAGTCAAATATGCCAAAAATCATCGTCTCTATGAACCACCAATGGAATTAGAGCCTATGGTTTTATCAGAGGCGGTTTACTCGACCTCCTTGGAGGAAGTGAGTCCCTTGGTCAAGGGAGCTGGAAAATTCACCTTTGACCAACTTATTCAAGCTACCTTGCTAGATGTGATAGACCGTGGAAATGTCTCTATCATTTCAGAAGGAGATGCAGTTGGTTTGAGGCTAGTAAAAGAAGATGGTTTGTCAAGCTTTGAGAAAGACTGTCTAAATCTGGCCTTTTCAGGCAAAAAAGAAGAAACTCTTGCCAATTTGTTTGCGGATTACAAGGTATCTGATAGTCTTTATCGTGGAGCAAAAGTCTCTGATGAAAAACGGATTCAAGCAAGAGGGCTTCAGCTCAAATCTTCTTTTGAAGAAGTATTGAAAGAGATGCAAGAAGGAGTGAGAAGTCGAGTCACCTTCTGGGGACTTCCGGATTATTATCGTCCCTTGACTGGTGGAGAAAAGGTCTTGCAAGTGGGGATGGGACTCTCTACTGTCCTGCCTCTATTTATCGGATTTGGTTTGTTCTTGTACAGTTTGGATGTTCATGCTTATTTATACCTCCCCTTGCCAATACTTGGTTTTCTAGGTTTGGTTTTGGCTATTTTCTATTATTGGAAGCTTCGGCTAGATAATCGCGATGGTGTCTTAAATGAAGCAGGGGCAGAAGTATATTATCTCTGGACCAGTTTTGAAAATATGTTGCGTGAGATTGCACGGTTGGATCAGGCTGAATTGGAAAGTATTGTGGTATGGAATCGCCTCTTGGTCTATGCGACCTTATTTGGCTATGCGGACAAGGTCAGCCATTTGATGAAGGTTCATCAGATTAAAGTGGGAAATCCAGATATCAATCTCTATGTAGATTATGGTTGGCATGGCATGTTTTATCATTCAACAGCACAAATGAGCCATTATGCTAGTGTCGCAAATACAGCAAGTACCTACTCCGTATCTTCTGGAAGTGGAAGTTCTGGAGGTGGTTTCTCTGGAGGCGGAGGCGGTGGCAGTATCGGCGCCTTTTAAAGAGAGCTATCACTGGCTGAAAAAATATGCTATAATGGAAGATAGAAAAAAGGAGTAATCTATGTATCTTATTGAAATTTTAAAATCTATCTTCTTCGGGATTGTTGAAGGAATTACGGAATGGTTGCCGATTTCTAGTACAGGTCACTTGATTTTAGCAGAGGAATTTATCCAATACCAAAATCAAAATGAAACCTTTATGTCCATGTTTAATGTCGTGATTCAGCTTGGTGCGATTTTGGCGGTCATGGTAATCTACTTTAACAAGCTCAATCCTTTCAAACCGACTAAGGACAAGCAGGAAGTTCGTAAGACTTGGAGACTGTGGTTGAAGGTCCTGATTGCCACTTTACCTTTGCTTGCAGTATTTAAGTTTGATGATTGGTTTGATACTCACTTCCATAATATGGTTTCAGTTGCTCTCATGTTGATTATCTATGGGATTGCCTTTATCTATTTGGAAAAGCGCAATAAAGCCCGTGCTATCGAACCAAGTGTAACAGAGTTAGATAAACTTCCTTATACGACAGCTTTCTATATCGGACTCTTCCAAGTTCTTGCCCTTTTACCAGGAACAAGCCGTTCAGGTGCAACGATTGTAGGTGGTTTGTTGAATGGAACTAGTCGTTCTGTTGTGACAGAATTTACCTTCTATCTTGGGATTCCTGTTATGTTTGGAGCCAGTGCCTTAAAGATTTTCAAATTTATAAAAGCAGGACAGCTCTTGAGTTTTGGGCAATTGTTCTTGCTCTTGGTTGCGATGGGAGTAGCTTTTGCAGTCAGCATGGTCGCTATTCGTTTCTTGACAAGCTATGTGAAAAAACACGACTTTACCCTTTTCGGTAAATACCGCATCGTGCTTGGTAGTATTTTATTGCTTTATAGCTTTGTCCGTTTATTTGTATAAGAAAAACCTTGAAGGGGCAGCTCTTCAAGGTTTTATACTCTTCGAAAATCAAATTCAAACCGCGTCAGCTTCGCTTTGCCGTACTCAAGTACAGCCTGCGGCTAGCTTCCTAGTTTGCTCTTTGATTTTCATTGAGTATTAAAATCCAGTCATGGTAATCCCTAGCAGGCGGACACCTCTTTCTTTCTCGCTTAATTCTTCATAGAGTTGCAGGGCTATTTGGCTTATCTGGCTAGCATCCTGTGTTTTTTGAGCAAGACTTTTTCGTTTAGTAAGAGTTGAAAAGTCCTCGTAGCGAATTTTCAAAATGACAATTTTTCCAGCTTTTTCTTGTTGATGTAGATTGAGAGCGACTCTTTCTGATAGAAGAGTCAGCTCTTTTTTGATATCTTCCTCGGCACGGAGAATTTTCCCATAGGTTTTCTCTTTCCCGATTGATTTACGGATGCGATTGGATTTGACGGGGGAATTGTGGATACCTCGAGCCTTTCGATAAAGGTCATAGCCCAGTCTACCAAAGCGGTCTATTAGGGTCACTTCAGGAACTTCAAGTAGATCAGCGCCAGTAAAAACGCCCATTTGATGAAGACGTTCTACTGTCTTTTTTCCTACTCCATGAAACTTGGAAATATCCATTTGTTTGAGAAAATCCTCAGCCTGGTTAGGTAGAATCACTGTCAGACCATGTGGCTTTTGATAATCACTGGCCATTTTAGCTAAGAATTTGTTGTAAGAAACACCAGCAGAAGCAGTTAGATGGAGTTCTTGCCAGATATCTTCTTGAATGAGGCGAGCGATTTTGACCGCTGACTTGATACCGAGTTTATTTTCTGTTACATCCAAGTAGGCTTCGTCAATACTCATAGGTTCAATCAAATCTGTATAGCGCTTAAAAATAGCTCGAATCTGGAGTCCCACAGCCTTGTATTTCTCATAATTCCCTGAGATGAAGACAGCCTGGGGACAACGCTCATAGGCTTCCTTGGAACTCATGGCTGAATGGACACCAAAAGCTCGTGCCTCATAGCTACAGGTAGAAACGACACCACGCCCACCTGTTTGCCGAGGGTCGCTTCCGATAATGACAGGTTTTCCTCTGAGTTTAGGATTATCCCTGATTTCTACCGCAGCAAAAAAGGCATCCATGTCAATATGGATGATTTTTCTTGACAAATCATTTAATAAGGGGAAAATCAACATGCCTAGCACCTTTTTACTGCTTATTTTATTTTATTATACCCTTTTTTCTGAAAAAAAGAAAAAAGGACTTTATTTTTTCAAAAATATAATACAGTTTGAGGCAAAAAATAGACTGTTTTAGAAAAGAAAGTGTAAAAATAGGGATTTTCCACTTGTTGAAAACGATTACTGTATGGTATACTTATCTCATGAATGTAACAGATGGTTGTTACTAGAAAGAAAAAAGAGGACATTAACATGGTTGTTAAGACAGTTGTTGAAGCACAAGATATTTTTGACAAAGCTTGGGAAGGCTTCAAAGGCGTAGATTGGAAAGAAAAAGCAAGTGTGTCACGCTTTGTACAAGCTAACTACACACCTTATGACGGAGACGAAAGCTTCCTTGCAGGACCAACAGAACGTTCACTTCACATCAAAAAAATTGTAGAAGAAACTAAGGCTCACTACGAAGAAACTCGTTTCCCAATGGACACTCGTCCAACTTCTATCGCTGATATCCCTGCAGGATTTATCGATAAAGAAAACGAAGTTATCTTTGGTATCCAAAATGACGAACTCTTCAAATTGAACTTCATGCCAAAAGGTGGTATCCGTATGGCTGAAACTACTTTGAAAGAAAATGGATACGAACCAGACCCAGCTGTTCACGAAATCTTTACTAAATACGTAACAACAGTTAACGACGGTATCTTCCGTGCTTACACTTCAAACATCCGTCGCGCTCGTCACGCTCACACTGTAACTGGTCTTCCAGATGCATACTCACGCGGACGTATCATCGGTGTTTATGCACGTCTTGCTCTTTACGGTGCAGACTACTTGATGCAAGAAAAAGTAAACGACTGGAATGCAATCGAAGAAATCGATGAAGAAACAATCCGTCTTCGTGAAGAAATCAACCTTCAATACCAAGCATTGCAACAAGTTGTTCGCTTGGGTGACCTTTACGGAGTTGACGTTCGCAAACCAGCGATGAACGTTAAAGAAGCTATCCAATGGGTTAACATCGCCTTCATGTCTGTCTGCCGTGTTATCAACGGTGCTGCTACATCTCTAGGTCGTGTGCCAATCGTATTGGACATCTTTGCAGAACGTGACCTTGCTCGTGGTACATTTACTGAATCAGAAATCCAAGAATTCGTTGATGATTTCGTTATGAAACTTCGTACAGTTAAATTTGCTCGTACAAAAGCTTACGACCAATTGTACTCAGGTGACCCAACATTCATCACAACTTCTATGGCTGGTATGGGTAACGACGGTCGTCACCGTGTTACTAAGATGGACTACCGTTTCTTGAACACTCTTGACAACATCGGTAACTCTCCAGAACCAAACTTGACAGTTCTTTGGACTGACAAATTGCCATACAACTTCCGTCGCTACTGTATGCACATGAGCCACAAACACTCTTCTATCCAATACGAAGGTGTTACAACAATGGCTAAAGACGGATATGGTGAAATGAGCTGTATCTCATGCTGTGTGTCTCCACTTGACCCAGAAAATGAAGAACAACGCCACAACATCCAGTACTTCGGTGCGCGTGTAAACGTATTGAAAGCCCTTCTTACTGGTTTGAACGGTGGTTACGACGATGTTCACAAAGACTACAAAGTATTTGATATCGAACCAATCCGTGACGAAGTTCTTGAATTTGAATCAGTTAAAGCTAACTTTGAAAAATCTCTTGACTGGTTGACTGACACTTACGTAGATGCTTTGAACATCATCCACTACATGACTGATAAGTACAACTACGAAGCTGTTCAAATGGCCTTCTTGCCAACTAAACAACGTGCCAACATGGGATTCGGTATCTGTGGATTTGCCAACACTGTTGACACATTGTCAGCTATCAAATACGCTACAGTTAAACCAATCCGTGACGAAAATGGCTACATCTACGATTACGAAACAATCGGTGAATACCCACGTTGGGGTGAAGATGACCCACGTTCAAACGAATTGGCAGAATGGTTGATCGAAGCTTACACAACTCGTCTACGTAGCCACAAACTTTACAAAGATGCAGAAGCTACAGTTTCACTTTTGACTATCACATCTAACGTTGCTTACTCTAAACAAACTGGTAACTCACCAGTCCACAAAGGTGTATACCTCAACGAAGATGGTTCTGTTAACTTGTCTAAACTTGAATTCTTCTCACCAGGTGCTAACCCATCTAATAAAGCTAAAGGTGGATGGTTGCAAAACTTGAACTCACTTTCTAGCCTTGACTTTAGTTATGCGGCTGATGGTATCTCATTGACTACACAAGTATCACCTCGCGCTCTTGGTAAGACTCGTGACGAACAAGTTGATAACTTGGTAACAATCCTTGATGGTTACTTTGAAAACGGTGGACAACACGTTAACTTGAACGTTATGGACTTGAACGATGTTTACGAAAAGATCATGTCAGGTGAAGACGTTATCGTACGTATCTCTGGATACTGTGTAAACACTAAATACCTCACTCCAGAACAAAAAACTGAATTGACACAACGTGTCTTCCACGAAGTTCTTTCAATGGATGATGCCTTGGATGCATTGAGCTAATCAAGTTCTTGAATAATGAAATAAGGAACCCTCGGTCAGTCGACTGAGGGTTGTTTTTGGGCTCTTAAATTCCTTAAGTCAGGTATTGAAATGTCTGACCGGGATTCAAAGATACTTGTTGAGTTGCGGGAGGTATTTGATACTCAATGAAAATCAAAGAGCAAACTAGGAAGCTAGCCGCAGGTTGCTCAAAGCACCGCTTTGAGGTTGTAGATAAGACTGACAAAGTCAGTCACACATATACGGCAAGGCGAAGCTGACGTGGTTTGAATTTTATTTTCGAAGAGTATGAAAATAAAAACACCACACTTGTAAGACACAAGGTGTGGTTATATTTTATCTCTTAGACCAAGTTCTCTTCATAAAGAGAAGTAGGATTGGATAAATCTCCAAGCGCCCTGCAATCATTGCAAAGGAGAGGAGAATTTTTGAGATAGGACTAAAGATTGAGAAGCTAGAAGTGGTTCCTAGAATAGGTCCGATATTATTGAAACAGCTAAAGACAGCGCTGGTCACAACCAGAAAATCATTGCTATCTAGGCTGACAATAAAGATAAGGGATAGCAAAATCATAGAATAGATGACAAAGTACTTGAGAATCTTATGCTGGGTATCTTTGTCAATTACCGTTTTATTAACATGGAGGGTCAAAACACGGTGGGGTGATAGAATTGACAAAATCTGATTTTTAGCAATTTTTGAAAGGATAAGGCCTCGAATAACCTTGAGTCCACCTGCGGTTGAACCAGCAGAACCACCGATTCCCATAAGGAAGAGAAGGATAAACTGGGAGAAGAGGGGCCAGTTGGTAATGTCTCCGTAACCAAAACCAGTCGTTGTAATGATATTGGAAACCTGGAAGAAGGCCATTTCAAAACTCTTTGAAAATCCTGGATAGAGATAGAGGGTATTGAGGCTAATCAAGCCTGTAGAAAGCAGTACAATGACCAAGTAAGCTCGAAGTTCTTCATCTCCAAAGAAGGCTTTGACGCGACGGAGCATGAGGTAGTAGTAGAGATTGAAATTTACCCCAAAAACCAAAACTCCGATACTAACTAGATAGGTAATCAGTGAGCTACCATAGTGGGCGATTCCATCGTTATAGACTGTAAAACCTCCTGTACCTGCTGTTCCCATGGCAATGACAAAACTATCAAATAGGGGCATGCCAGCCAGATAATAGATGATGACAAAGAGGGAGAAGAGAGCTAGATAAAGGAGATAGAGAATCTGGGCAGTGTTTTTTAGTTTGGATACTACTTTACCAAAAACAGGACCAGGAACCTCAGCCTTCATTACTTCTAGGTGGCTATTCTTGGCATTGTCCATAATAGCAAGTGCAAAAACAAGCACCCCCATCCCTCCAATTAAGTGGGTAAAACTTCGCCAGAAGAGGAGGGAACGACTGAGAACCGAAACGTCGTTCAAAATAGTTGCTCCAGTAGTTGTAAAGCCAGAGCTGATTTCAAAAAAGGCATCGATAACGCTGGGAATTTGCTTAGCAAAAACAAAGGGGAGACCACCAAAGAAAGACCAGAGAATCCAACAGAGGGCAACAATCAAGACTCCCTCCTTGGCATAAATCCGTTGATTTTTGGGCTTTTGTAAAATTCCTGAACCGCCTAGTAATACGAGAATCCCAATCGTTGTAAAGAGGGCTGTAAAGACTTGGCTCGATTCACGGTAATAGAGAGCGACAGCTACAGGAACCAAGAGGAGAACAGCTTCAATCAAAAGTAACTTTGAAAGGAGGTAACGAATCATACTTTTATTCATTTCTTACCTCGCGATCAAATCATAAATCTTGGTGATGTTTGGCAACAAAGTTGTTACTAGGAGCTTATCTCCAACTTCCAACATATCCTCCCCAGTCGGGAAAATAGTCTTGCCCTTTCGAATGATGGCTGCTATAAGAACCCCTTTTTTCAGTTTTAATTGAGAAAGAGGTTTGGCAGTCATTTTATTAGCTTCCTTGATATGAAATTGCAGGGTTTCGATTTGGCCATTGGCTAGATGGTGCATGGCTTGAAGGTCTGAATACTGGGCATTAACACGACCACGAATAAAGTGCATGATTGTATCTACAGCGATGCTTTTAGGTGTGATGATACTTGAAAAATCAGGCGCATTGATAATCTCGAGGAGACTGGTACGATTGACCTTGGTGATATTTTTTTGTACACCTACCCTGTCAAGGAACATAGAGGTAATCAGATTTTCCTCATCGACCCCTGTTAGAGTCGCAACGGCATCATAGTTTTGAGCACTTTCTTCCAGCAGGATATCTTTTGCGGTACCATCTCCTTGAACGATATAGAGATTTGGGAATTTCTCGCTAAAGAAGCTAGCGATTTCAGGATTGATTTCAATAACCTTGGTATCGATACGACTGTCTTTGAGGATACCTAGTAGATAATAGGCAATTCTCCCAGCACCGACGATGAGAAGGCTTTTCACGGCACGAGACTTGAAATAATTATGGAAGAGCATCATGTCAACACGGTTACCAGTGACAAAGATTCTATCTTTATCCTGTATGGTCATGTCACCACTTGGGATGATAATTTGATGATCTCTTTCTATCGCACATACAATGACATTGCCAAATTTTTTCCGAAAATCAGAAATGGGCATTTGGCAAAGACCACTTGAGGATTTAACAGTGAATTCCATCAAGCTGACCCGCCCACCAAAGAAACGTTCGACAGAGAGGGCGTTGGGGAAGTCAATGATATTCGCGATAGCGCGGGCAGCCAAGAGCTCAGGGTTAACGATAAGAGAAAAACCGAGAATATTCTTTTCCTTGAAATAAGAGTTAGAATATTCAGGGTTCCGCACCCGAACGATGGTCTCTTTAGCTCCCATTTTTTTGGCTAGAACGGCTGCAATCATGTTGACTTCATCGTATTCAGTCAGGGCGATAAAGATATCACAATCCTGGACACTGGCTTGCTCAAGGATGGTAAAATCGGCCCCGTTACCAAGGATACCCATGATATCAAAGCGATTGACAATATGATTGAGGACAGCTTCGTCTTGCTCAATCAGCAAAACATCATGCTTTTCTGCAACCAAGGAGCGACAGAGGGCAGAACCAACTTTTCCCCCTCCGACAAGGATAATTTTCATAATAAAACCTACTTCTTCATTATGTAACTATCATACCTTTTTTCAAGAAAAAATGCACCTACTAGCTAATCACCAGAGTTTTTAGCAGGAAATTTGCTATAAGGTAAAACTATACCCTAATCAATTGAAATAGCTATTAGCACCTTTCTATGAAATATGGTATGATAAAGGATATACAAGGAGATAAAATGAATAATAATTTACTGGTATTACAATCAGACTTTGGTCTGGTTGATGGTGCGGTATCGGCTATGATTGGAGTGGCTTTAGAAGAGTCTCCAACCTTAAAAATTCATCATTTGACGCACGATATCACGCCTTATAATATTTTTGAGGGGAGCTATCGTCTCTTTCAGACGGTGGATTACTGGCCTGAGGGAACGACATTTGTATCGGTGGTCGATCCAGGTGTCGGCTCGAAACGTAAGAGTGTAGTTGCCAAGACTGCAAAAAATCAATACATTGTCACGCCAGATAATGGGACGCTTTCTTTTATCAAGAAACACGTTGGCATTGTAGCTATTCGTGAAATTTCTGAAGTGGCCAATAGACGTCAAAATACAGAGCATTCTTATACCTTCCACGGTCGTGATGTCTATGCCTATACTGGTGCTAAACTGGCCAGTGGTCACATTAGTTTTGAGGAAGTGGGGCCAGAGCTCAGTGTAGACCATATTGTAGAGCTTCCAGTTGTAGAGACCATCATTGAAGATCATTTGGTGAAGGGAGCCATTGATATTCTAGATGTGCGTTTTGGTTCGCTTTGGACCTCTATCACGCGAGAAGAGTTTTACAAGCTGGAACCAGCATTCGGTGACCGTTTTGAAGTGACTATCTATCACGCTGATATGCTGGTCTATCAAAATCAGGTTGTTTATGGCAAATCATTTGCAGATGTGAGAATTGGGCAACCCATCCTTTACATCAACTCTCTCTATCGTTTAGGTCTGGCTATCAACCAAGGTTCCTTTGCCAAGGCCTATAATGTGGGTGTCGGTTCATCTTGGACTATTGAAATAAAGAAAATAGAATCATAAAATAGGAGAATATAGATGAAAAATCAATCAATTAAACAAGTTGTTGCTATCGGTGTTGGAGCTGCGCTCTTTGTTGTCATCGGGATGATCAGTATCCCGACACCTGTTCCAAATACAAGCATCCAGCTTCAGTATGCGGTACAGAGCCTCTTGTCTATCATTTTTGGCCCTCTAGTGGGATTACTTGTTGGTTTAATTGGGCATGCAGTGAAGGACTCTCTTGCTGGCTACGGTCTTTGGTGGACTTGGATTATTGCTAGTGGTCTCTTTGGTCTAGCTGTGGGGCTATTTAGAAAGTACGTTCGAGTGATCAATGGTGTCTTCGACTGGAAAGATATTCTTATTTTTAACCTCATTCAACTACTTGCAAATGCCCTTGTTTGGGGTGTCTTGGCACCACTTGGAGATGTTGTGATTTATCAAGAAGCTGCAGAAAAAGTATTTGCACAAGGAATTGTTGCGGGAATTGCTAATGGTGTATCTGTAGCTATCGCAGGGACCCTTCTCTTGCTAGCTTATTCACGTACGCAGACTCGTGCAGGAAGTTTGAAAAAGGATTAATATAAGGGAAAAGGCTGGGAAACCAGTCTTTTTGCTGTTTATAGGCTAGTCGGGTAAGCAATTTAGGCTAGGAATCTTGTTGGCGCTAAGTTTTTAAGAGAAGAGTCTGCAAGAAGGGTTCGATTTATGATAAAATAGAAGTCTAAGAAGCGAATGAAGAGAGTAAGATGAAAGAAGCTATAATTGAGTGGAAGGATTTCTCTTTCCAGTATGAAACGCAACAAGAACCGACCTTGCAAGGAGTGGACTTGACCATTTATAAGGGAGAGAAAGTCTTAATTGTTGGCCCATCTGGGTCAGGCAAGTCTACCTTGGGTCAGTGTTTGAATGGGATTATTCCCAATATTTACAAGGGTCAGACGTCTGGAGAATTTTTGATCAAGGGGCAAGCAGCCTTTGATATGAGTATCTATGATAAATCTCATCTAGTCAGCACAGTTTTGCAGGATACAGATGGGCAGTTTATCGGCCTGTCTGTAGCAGAGGATTTGGCTTTTGCTCTGGAAAATGATGTGACAGCTCTAGAAGAGATGAAAAGCCGTGTTCATAAATGGGCTGAAAAGCTGGACCTTCTCCCTTTACTGCCACAGCGGCCTCAGGATTTGTCAGGTGGACAAAAGCAGCGGGTCAGTTTGGCTGGTGTCTTGATTGATGAGAGTCCGATTCTCTTGTTTGATGAGCCACTCGCCAATCTGGATCCCAAGTCAGGTCAGGATATTATCGAATTGATTGATCAGATTCATAAGGAGGAGGGGACGACGACTCTTATTATCGAGCACCGTTTGGAGGATGTTCTGCATCGCCCTGTGGATCGGATTGTCTTGATAAACGATGGTCGTATCCTCTTTAATGGGAGTCCTGACCAGTTACTGGTGACTGATTTATTGACCCAAAATGGAATTCGAGAACCTCTTTATCTAACGACTCTCCGTCAATTGGGTGTGGATTTAGCTAAGGAAGAACAATTAGCAAATTTGGACAACTTGTCTATCTCAAAAGGTCGGGTTCAGCTGCAGAATGAACTGGTAAAAGAAACCCCAGAATTGCAGTCACTCTTTAAATTAGAGGACGTGTCTTTTTCTTATGATGATAGACCGATTTTAAAATCTCTTCATCTGGACATCAAAAAGGGTGAAAAGATTGCCATTGTCGGAAAAAATGGAGCGGGGAAATCAACTCTAGCCAAGGCCTTAAGTAGCTTTATTCAGACTGAAGGCCGCTATCTTTGGGAAGAGCAGGATATAAAAGGAGATTCGGTAGCAGAACGGGCGGAACGAGTAGGCTATGTGCTGCAAAATCCTAATCAAATGATTTCAACCAATATGATTTTTGATGAGGTGGCTCTGGGACTACGTTTGCGAGGTGTGGACGAGCAGGAAATTGAAACGAGAGTCTATGAAACCTTGAGAATTTGTGGTCTCTATGAATTCCGTAATTGGCCCATTTCTGCCCTGTCATTTGGTCAGAAAAAACGTGTCACTATTGCCTCGATTTTGGTCTTAGGAGCTGAAATCATTCTCTTAGATGAACCAACTGCAGGTCAAGACCAGAAGAACTATACTGAGATTATGGAATTTCTTGAAGAACTGCATCAAAAAGGTCATACCATTGTCATGATTACCCATGATATGCAATTGATGCTGGATTATTCAGACCGGGCCCTTGTCATGGTGGATGGGGAATTGATTGCTGATACTGATCCAGCTAGTCTGTTGAGCAATCCTGAGCTGTTAGTAAAAGCCAATCTAAAAGAAACCTCTATCTTTAACTTGGCCAAGAAACTAGACGTGGATCCACTTGCTTTAACGGCATTTTACAAAGAAAGGAGAGAAGGATGCAAGCTAAATTAATTGGTTACCAGCATAGAGATACTGTGATTCATCGCTTGTCAGGAGCTGCTAAACTCCTCTTTTTCATCCTCGTGTCATTGGCGGCCATGATTAGCTATGATACCAGACTGCTTGTTCTGATTGCTATTTTTTCGGTCTTTCTCCTCTATTTGTCAGAAATCCGTTTTAAAGATGTTTCCTTTGTAGCCGTTTTTGCGACGGTATTTGCGATTTTGAATGTCTTGATGGTCTATCTCTTTTCTCCCGAGTATGGGGTTGGACTTTACGGAGAGAGGAGTGTGATTTGGCAGGGAATCGGTGCCTACACTCTAACCAGTCAAGAGCTCTTTTATCTGCTAAATTTGGCTATTAAGTACCTTTGCACCATTCCTATGGCTATTATCTTTTTGATGACAACCCACCCTAGTCAGTTTGCTTCCAGTTTAAATCAAATTGGTGTGCCCTATAAGATTGCCTATTCTGTCAGCCTGACCTTGCGCTATATTCCAGATTTGCAGGAAGAATTCTTTACTATCAAGATGTCTCAGGAGGCGCGTGGGATGGAATTATCCAAGAAAACTTCTCTTATGCAACGAATCAAAGGCAATCTGCGCATTATTACGCCCTTGATTTTTAGCTCGCTAGAACGCATTGATACCATCGCGACCGCCATGGAGCTTCGGCGCTTTGGGAAAGAGAAAAAACGCACTTGGTATAGTTATCAGGCCTTGAAAAAAGGAGACTATCTTACCTTGCTCTTGGCAGCCTTGTTTTTAGTAGCTAGTTTACTACTTATCTTGCAGAATCAGGGACGATTTTACAACCCTTGGAAATAGCTTGAAAAAATTGAAAAAATCAAGTCGTTTCTATTGACAATGATTCTGAAAGTGTTATACTAAGAAAGTAGTTTCGCTGATTTACTTCAAACCTGTTGTGAGGTAAGTTAACGATGCCTTAACCACGCTGTTTGCTGAGCTTGACTCCGGGCAGTGTGGCTATTTTTTTGCAATGGTGAAAGGAAGCAAGTCATGACAAATCACATTGTATTATTTGAACCACAAATTCCACAAAATACAGGCAATATCGCGCGTACTTGCGCTGCAACCAATTCTCCCCTCCACATCATCAAGCCTATGGGCTTTCCTATCGATGACCGCAAGATGAAGCGAGCTGGATTGGATTATTGGGATAAGCTAGAGATTTATTTTTACGACAGTTTAGAAGATTTCATGTCTCAGATGCAGGGCAAACTCTATCTGATTTCAAAATTCGCAGAAAAAGTCTATTCTGATGTGGATTTATCGACTAACGAAGACCATTATTTTCTATTTGGACGTGAAGACAAGGGCTTGCCGGAGGACTTTATGCGAGAACATCCTGAGAAAGCTATCCGTATTCCTATGAATGATGAACATGTCCGCAGTCTCAATGTGTCTAATACCGTCTGCATGATTGTCTACGAAGCCCTCCGCCAGCAGAACTTTGCAGGTCTTGAGCTTGTTCATACCTATGAAGTGGATAAATTGAAATAAAAAATGAAAATGAACAAAATGCTTGCGCTTGCAAGCGTTTTTTGTTATGATAAAAGAGTCTTCAGGGCAGGGTGTGATTCCCGACCGGCGGTGACTTTAACTAGGAAATGATCTTTTCCTTTTATACTTTGTTGACAAGCTTTGCCTAACCAGAAGTTATGCCTACAGCTTGTCGCCTAGTCTAAAAGAAAAATCTCTATTTCCTTCTTTTTAAAGAAGTCCGCGAGCGCAAGCTGATGTGGTGAGATTCCACAACCGACAGTATAGTCTGGATGGGAGAAGACGAAAGAATAGCTTTGTCTGTTCTGATAGATTTATAGCTAGATTGTAACCGCTTGCTTGAATTTCCTTAATAGAGTGAGAGGGAACTTTTGGGATATAAAAAGTGAGAATAGATAGAGGGATCCTTTCCAACTTCTTCTGATTTTATAGAAAATTGGAGGAACCTGTTATGACAAACACACGTCGACTTTCGACCATTGCGATTTTATCAGCCATTTCATTTGTGCTGATGTACTTTGACTTTCCGCTTTTACCAGCGGCGTCCTTCCTCAAGATCGAATTTAGTATCTTGCCAGTCCTTGTGGGCTTGGTGGTCATGGATTTGCCTGCTGCTCTAGGAGTTCTCTTGCTTCGCTCACTCTTGAAACTGCTTCTTAACAGTCAGGGAGTGAATACTTATATTGGCTTGCCGATGAATATCGTAGCTTTAGGAGTTTTTGTCATCGTCTTTGCTTTGATTTGGAAAAAGGAACGGACAACCCTTCGTTTCCTACTAGGCTCTCTAGCTGGGACTATTGGTTTAACCGTGGCTATGTTGGTTCTCAACTATGTTTATGCTGTTCCTTTGTACGCTAAGTTTGCTAACTTTGATATTGGAAAAATTTTGGGACTTTCCAACTACCTAATGACTATGGTGTTGCCTTTTAACTTGATTGAGGGTGTAATCTTTTCCGTTTCATTCTGGTTGTTGTACGTCCTTTTGAAACCAACCTTAAAACACTATGAAAGATAAACAAACATTTTTAATGAAGGGCAGTTTTGCCCTTTTACTTTTCGTTATTCTTGGCTACATGGTCAAATTTTACCCTGAAACGCTGGTCGGTTTTGACCAACCGATACAGACTGTCGTTCGAGGAGACTTACCAGATTATTTGACTATTCTTTTCCGTGCCATCACACGCTTGATTGATATTCCAGTGATTATCACTTGGGTTGTCATTACAGCTTTTGTCTTTTATCGTAAGCGGTGGAAGATAGAAAGTTTCTTCATGCTGGGAAATCTGGCTTTGGCAGGATTTTTAATCGTGACCTTTAAAAATATCTACCAGCGTCCACGACCAGCTATCTTACACTTGGTTGAGGAGAAGGGATTTTCCTTTCCAAGCGGCCATTCTTTGGCTGTGACGCTGATGGTAGGGACTTTGATTGTTATTCTTAGTCAGCGGATTAAAGATCGGGTCTGGAGAAAAATCGTACAAATCGTCCTTGGTCTCTACCTAGTCAGTGTGTTGGTATCAAGGGTCTATCTGGGAGTTCATTACCCATCAGATGTACTTGCCAGTCTCTGTGTCGGCTTGGGAGTCTTGTTTATCGAGTTTCCCTTCTATGACAAACTCCGTTTCCAATGGCGATTTAAAGGCAAGCAGAAGTGAATATCAAATTCCTTTGAGGAGAAAGAAATGAAAGTCAATATAGCAGATCTTCATCCGACTCAACTATACTTATCAGAAAAGAAGTTGCAAGATATTCAGATGCTTTACCAGTCGGCAGAAACAATCCAAGTCGATCCAATCAGTATTCTTGCCTTTGGAGATTGCTTGCTGATTACAGACGGGCATCACAGGGCTTATCAGGCTTTATTAGCAGGTCGGAATACGATTTCTGCTGAGTTTGATAGAGATGGTGGTGATGAACTATATCATCTCTATGCGCAAGTCTGCGAAGAAAGAAAAATCTACTCTGTTCTGGATTTAAAAAATCATATCTTAGCTCAAGATGAGTATGAAGCAAAATGGTATAACTGGTGTGATGGTTTTAATCAGGCAGCAACTCTTTTGTTGAAAAGGAAAGCAGATGAAACAGACCCTACAAATAGGTAGTGCATTGTGTCTTGTTCCTTTTTATACTGAAATTAATCTAATCTAACTTGTTTTTTAACTAAAAATCTGATAAACTATGTAGTAATTGAATAGAAATCTGCAAGACTAGTAACTCAAGGGAAGTATATCAGAGAGGAGAGCCGTGACTGCAAGCTCTCTATATGAAAGCTGGGTGAATTCACTTGCGCATGGATTTAGAAATGAAGGTCTGACTTGTCAGATGAAAACGGATGGTACCGCGTGTCAACGCTCCGAGTGGAGTTTTTGGCATGTGGTTTTCTTTTTATCTACGAGAGACTGATGGAGGAATTATGTCAACTATTGAAGAACAATTAAAAGCGCTTCGCGAAGAAACGCTGGCTAGCTTGAAGCAGATTACTGCTGAAAATGAAAAAGAGATGCAAGATTTGCGTGTTTCTGTCCTTGGGAAAAAGGGTTCACTTACTGAAATCCTCAAAGGGATGAAAGATGTCTCTGCTGAGATGCGTCCGATTATTGGGAAACACGTCAATGAAGCGCGCGATGTCTTGACAGCTGCCTTTGAAGAAATAGCTAAGCTTTTGGAAGAAAAGAAAGTTGCGGCTCAACTGGCTAGCGAGAGTATCGATGTGACGCTTCCAGGTCGTCCAGTTGCGACTGGTCACCGTCATGTCCTCACACAAACCAGTGAAGAAATCGAAGATATTTTCATTGGGATGGGTTACCAAGTCGTGGATGGTTTTGAAGTGGAGCAAGACTACTATAACTTTGAGCGTATGAACCTTCCGAAAGACCACCCAGCTCGCGACATGCAGGACACATTCTATATCACAGAAGAAATCTTACTCCGTACTCACACGTCTCCAGTTCAAGCGCGTGCTATGGATGCCCATGATTTCTCTAAAGGTCCTTTGAAGATGATCTCGCCAGGGCGTGTGTTCCGTCGTGACACGGACGATGCGACCCACAGTCACCAATTCCACCAAATCGAAGGCTTGGTTGTTGGGAAAAACATCTCTATGGCAGATCTTCAAGGAACCCTTCAGTTGATTGTGCAAAAAATGTTCGGTGAAGAGCGTCAGATCCGTCTGCGCCCATCTTACTTCCCATTCACAGAGCCATCTGTTGAGGTGGATGTTTCTTGCTTCAAGTGTGGTGGAGAAGGCTGTAACGTATGTAAGAAAACAGGTTGGATCGAAATTATGGGTGCCGGTATGGTTCACCCACGTGTCCTTGAAATGAGTGGTATCGATGCGACTGTTTACTCTGGATTTGCCTTTGGTCTTGGACAAGAGCGTGTAGCTATGCTCCGTTACGGAATCAACGATATCCGTGGATTCTACCAAGGGGATGTCCGCTTCTCAGAACAGTTTAAATAATGATTAGAAAAGTAGAAATGGCAGATGTTGAGGTGTTGGCTAAAATTGCCAAACAAACCTTTCGTGAAACATTTGCGCATGATAATACGGAAGAGTAGTTACAGGAATACTTTGAAGAGGCTTATAGTCTGAGAGTTTTGTCAAGTGAGTTGGAAAATCCAGAATCCGAAACCTATTTCATTATGCATGAAGAGGAGATAGCTGGTTTTCTCAAAGTCAACTGGGGAAGTGCTCAGACTGAGAGAGAATTAGAGGATGCTTTTGAAATTCAACGCCTCTATGTGCTACAAAAATTCCAAGGATTTGGACTCGGTAAGCAACTGTTTGAATTCGCTCTTGAACTTGCTACAAAAAATAGTTTTTCCTGGGCTTGGTTAGGTGTTTGGGAGCATAATACAAAAGCTCAAGCGTTTTATAATCGATATGGTTTTGAAAAATTTAGCCAACATCATTTTATGGTTGGTCAAAAAGTAGATACGGATTGGTTACTGAGAAAGAAATTAAGGTAAGAAGATGATTCTTCTATTGAAATGATAGGAAAGGAAAAGAACTAGAGTGACAACTGTCATTCTGGAAAACTAAATTATGCTTGTATCTTATAAATGGTTAAAAGAATTGGTGGACATTGATGTGCCATCACAGGAGTTGGCTGAAAAAATGTCAACTACAGGGATCGAGGTAGAGGGTGTCGAATCACCAGCTGCTGGTCTCTCAAAAATTGTCGTCGGTGAGGTCTTGTCTTGCGAAGATGTGCCAGAAACTCACCTCCATGTTTGTCAGGTTAACGTTGGCGAAGAAGAAGCTCGTCAAATCGTTTGTGGTGCCCCAAATGTGCGTGCTGGTATCAAGGTTATGGTGGCTCTTCCAGGAGCTCGCATCGCTGACAACTACAAAATCAAAAAAGGGAAAATCCGTGGCTTAGAGTCACTTGGGATGATTTGTTCACTTGGCGAATTGGGAATTTCTGACTCGGTTGTGCCTAAGGAATTCGCAGATGGTATCCAAATCTTGCCAGAAAATGCCGTTCCTGGGGATGAAGTCTTCTCTTACCTAGACTTGGATGATGAAATCATCGAACTTTCTATCACACCAAACCGTGCGGACGCTCTTTCTATGCGTGGAGTAGCTCACGAAGTTGCATCCATCTATGACAAGGCGGTCAACTTTAAAGAATTTACTCTTTCAGAAACTGACCAAGCTGCAGCAGATGCCCTTTCTGTAGGTATTGAGACAGACAAGGCGCCTTACTATGCTGCTCGTATCTTGGACAATGTGACCATCGAACCAAGTCCACAATGGTTGCAAAATCTCCTCATGAACGAAGGTATTCGTCCCATCAATAACGTAGTGGACGTGACCAACTACATCCTGCTCTACTTTGGTCAACCAATGCATGCCTTTGACTTGGATACCTTTGAAGGAACTGACATCCGTGTGCGTGAAGCGCGTGCTGGTGAAAAATTGGTGACCTTGGACGGTGAAGAACGTGATTTGGACGTGAATGACCTAGTCATCACTGTCGCAGACAAGCCAGTAGCTCTTGCAGGTGTTATGGGTGGTCAAGCAACAGAAATCTCTGAAAATTCTAGTCGTGTCGTCCTTGAAGCTGCAGTCTTCAACGGAAAATCAATCCGCAAGACTAGCGGACGTCTCAACCTTCGTTCTGAGTCATCTTCTCGCTTTGAAAAAGGGATTAATGTGGCAACTGTTAACGAAGCCCTTGATGCGGCGGCTAGCATGATTGCAGAACTTGCAGGTGCGACGGTGCGTAAGGGTATCGTTTCAGCGGGTGAGCTTGATACCTCTGATGTGGAAGTTTCTTCAACTCTTGCTGATGTTAACCGTGTCCTCGGAACTGATCTTTCTTATGCTGATGTAGAAGACGTCTTCCGTCGTCTTGGATTTGGTCTTTCTGGCAATGCAGATAGCTTTACAGTCAGTGTCCCACGCCGTCGCTGGGATATCACCATCGAGGCAGACCTCTTTGAAGAAATCGCTCGTATCTATGGATATGACCGCTTGCCAACCAGCCTTCCAAAAGACGATGGGACAGCTGGTGAATTGACTGCGACACAAAAACTTCGCCGTCAAGTTCGTACCATTGCTGAAGGAGCAGGTTTGACAGAAATCATCACCTACGCTCTGACAACTCCTGAAAAAGCAGTTGAGTTTACGGCTCAACCAAGCAACCTTACGGAACTCATGTGGCCAATGACTGTGGACCGTTCTGTCCTCCGTCAAAATATGATCTCAGGTATCCTTGATACTGTTGCCTACAACGTGGCTCGTAAGAACAAAAACTTGGCCCTTTACGAGATTGGAAAAGTCTTTGAACAAACAGGCAATCCAAAAGAAGAACTTCCAAATGAGATCAACAGCTTTGCCTTTGCCTTGACAGGCTTGGTTGCTGAAAAAGATTTCCAAACAGTAGCAGTTCCAGTTGATTTCTTCTATGCTAAGGGAATCCTTGAGGCCCTCTTTGCTCGTTTGGGACTCCAAGTAACCTATACGGCAACATCTGAAATCGCTAGCCTCCACCCAGGACGTACAGCTATGATTTCACTCGGTGACCAAGTTCTTGGTTTCCTTGGGCAAGTGCATCCAGTCACTGCTAAGGCTTACGATATTCCAGAAACGTATGTAGCTGAGCTCAACCTTTCAGCCATCGAAGCTGCCCTTCAACCAGCTGCTCCATTTGTGGAAATCACGAAATTCCCAGCAGTTAGCCGTGACGTTGCCCTCCTTCTCAAGGCAGAAGTGACTCACCAAGAGGTTGTGGACGCTATCCAAGCTGCAGGCGTAAAACGTTTGACAGATATCAAACTCTTTGACGTCTTCTCAGGCGAAAAATTGGGACTTGGTATGAAGTCAATGGCTTATAGCTTGACTTTCCAAAATCCAGAAGATAGCTTAACGGACGAAGAAGTCGCACGCTATATGGAAAAAATCCAAGCATCGCTCGAAGAAAAAGTCAATGCAGAAGTGCGTTAAAGTATCAATCCATCCTTTGGGGTGGATTTTTGCTTTTCAAATAACAATTCAGGATCAAAAATAGACAGTTGAGGAACAGAGAAGATAAATTGGAGTTTACCAGTGTATAATGTACTCATAGCTCAAAGTACCCTAAGATTTTTTACTAAAATGAGGATGATAAAAATGGACAGAAATCATTGTAAAGGCTATCAAAAAGGAGTATAATGAGTGCAAGACATTTCGGAGGTGAAAGATGCTAGAAGTAAGAAGTCTAGAGAAAAGTTTTGGACCCAAGCAAGTTTTGTTTGGTATTGACTTTCAAGCGCGACCAGGTCGTATTTTGGGATTAGTCGGGAAAAATGGTGCTGGGAAGACAACGATTTTCCACAGTATTTTGAAGTTTTTAGAATACCAAGGAGAAATCAGTCTGGATGGTCAGGATATTCGACAAGAGACCTACGCTCGGATTGGCTATCTGCCTGAAGAACGCAGCCTCATGCCTAAATTGACAGTCCTTGAACAAGTTCGTTACTTGGCGACTCTAAAAGGTATGGATGCCAAGGAGATCAAGGAAAAACTCCCTCAATGGATGAAGAGGTTGGAAGTGAAAGGGAAGCTGACTGATAAAATCAAGAGTCTGTCAAAAGGAAATCAGCAGAAGATTCAGCTCATTATTACTCTGATTCATGAGCCAGACTTGATTATCTTGGATGAGCCTTTCAGTGGATTGGACCCGGTCAATACAGAATTGCTCAAGCAAGTCATTTTTCAGGAAAAAGAACGTGGGGCAACCATTATCTTTTCTGACCATGTCATGACCAACGTCGAGGAGCTTTGTGACGATATTTTGATGATTCGAGATGGTCGTGTGGTCTTGCATGGACCAGTTCAGGATGTCCGCAATCAATACGGGAAAACGCGTCTCTTTGTTTCAAGTGAACGAAGCAAGGAAGAATTGGAAAATCTTCCTCATGTCAAGCAGGTAAGTTTGACCAAACAAGGCAGTTGGAAATTGATCTTAGAGGATGAGAGCGCTGGAAGGGAACTCTTCCCAATCTTGACTCAGGGGCAATACATCGCAACCTTTGACCAGCAAGCGCCAACAATTGATGAAATCTTTAAACTAGAATCAGGGGTGGAAGTATGAGAAATATGTGGGTTGTAATGAAGGAAACCTATCTTCGACATGTCAAATCGTGGAGTTTCTTCTTTATGGTGATTTCGCCGTTCCTCTTTTTAGCCTTATCTGTAGGAATTGGCTATCTCCAAGGATCTTCTATGGCTCAGAGTGGCAAGATAGCAGTAGTCAGCACTGTTCCAGCTGTGACAGACAGTCTTAAATCTACCAATGGTCTCAATTTTGATTATCAGGATGAAGCCAGTGCCCAAGCTGCTATCAAGGATGAAAAATTAAAAGGCTATCTGACCATTGACCAAGAGGATAGTGTCTTGAAGGCAGTTTATCACGGTGAAACTTCCCTTGAGATTGCTATTAAGCTAGGAGTAACGAGCAAGTTAAATGAGCTTCAAGATCAACTCAATCGTTCGGCAGCCAATTTGTCACAAGAACAGGAAAAACGCTTGGGACAAACAGTTAACTTTACGGAGAAAATTGATGAATCCAAGGAAAATAAAAAAATGATTCAAACCTTTGCGGCCGCAGGGCTTGGTTTCTTCCTTTATATGATTTTGATTACCTATGCTAGTGTCACTGCTCAGGAAGTGGCTAGCGAGAAAGGAACCAAAATTATGGAGGTGGTCTTCTCTAGTATCCGTGCTAGTCATTATTTCTACGCTCGCATGCTGGCTCTGCTTCTTGTGATTTTGACCCATATTGGCATTTACGTCGTGGGTGGAATTGCTGCCATTCTTCTCTTTAAAGACCTACCAATCTTGGCACAATCTGGTATTTTAAACCATATAGGAGAGGCTTTCTCGCTCAACACCTTATTGTTTGTCTTGGTTAGCCTCTTTATGTACGTTGTTTTAGCAGCCTTCCTAGGCTCTATGGTTTCTCGCCCTGAGGATGCAGGAAAAGCCTTGTCGCCTTTGATGATTTTGATTATAGGTGGTTTTTTTGGAGTGACAGCTCTAGGTACAGCTGGTGACAATCTCATCTTGAAGATTGGTTCATATATTCCCTTTATTTCGACTTTCTTCATGCCGTTTAGAGCTATTAATGGTTATGCAAATGGGTTAGAAACTTGGATTTCGCTTGCTATTACGCTTGCTTTTGCAGTAACGGCAACAGTCTTTATCGGACGTATGTATGCTAGCCTCGTTCTGCAAACAGATGATTTAGGTCCTTGGAAAACCTTTAAACGTGCCTTATCTTATAAATAGAAGAGCCTCGCGAAAGCGAGGTTTTTTAGAGATAAAAAGAGTGGAATTCAGAAAAATATTTTTCATATCTATTGACTTTTAGGGGTGAAATTTGGTATTATAGTAGGCGGTATTGTTTACCCCATTTGAAAGGCCCCGGAACCTTCCAAATACTTTTCGATGGGAAGGAACACCCATCACCGTAAACAAAAATCGAACTATATATAGGAGAAATCATGAACAAAACAACATTTATGGCTAAACCAGGCCAAGTTGAACGTAAATGGTACGTAGTTGACGCAACTGATGTACCACTTGGACGTCTTTCTGCAGTAGTTGCTAGCGTACTTCGCGGAAAAAACAAACCAACATTTACACCACACACTGATACAGGTGACTTTGTGATTGTTATCAATGCTGAAAAAGTTAAATTGACTGGTAAAAAAGCAACTGATAAAATCTACTACACTCACTCAAACCACCCAGGTGGATTGAAACAAATCTCTGCAGGTGAACTTCGTTCTAAAAATGCAGTACGTTTGATCGAGAAATCAGTTAAAGGTATGCTTCCACACAATACTCTTGGACGCGCTCAAGGTATGAAGTTGAAAGTATTTGTTGGAGCTGAGCACACTCACGCTGCACAACAACCAGAAGTTCTTGATATTTCAGGACTTATCTAAGGAAAGGAACAATAAAGTATGTCACAAGCACAATATGCAGGTACTGGACGTCGTAAAAACGCTGTTGCACGCGTTCGCCTTGTTCCAGGAACTGGTAAAATCACTGTTAACAAAAAAGATGTTGAAGAGTACATCCCACACGCTGACCTTCGTCTTGTAATCAACCAACCATTCGCAGTTACTTCAACTGCAGGTTCATACGACGTTTTCGTTAACGTTGTAGGTGGTGGATACGCTGGTCAATCAGGAGCTATCCGTCACGGTATCGCTCGTGCCCTTCTTCAAGTAGACCCAGACTTCCGTGATTCATTGAAACGCGCAGGACTTCTTACACGTGACTCACGTAAAGTTGAACGTAAGAAACCAGGTCTTAAGAAAGCTCGTAAAGCATCACAATTTAGTAAACGTTAATTCGAAAGAATTACTATACTTACAAAGAGCACCTTTCGGGGTGTTCTTTTTGTACTTTCTTACTAAATTGGTGCAATTGACACAGTTGTTGCGACTTTAGTCGCTTGCAAATGTGGCTGCAACCGGACAAGGCTAGTTTCCTCAAAACGTTAATCAATACGATACTATCAACGTTTCAAATCACTCGAAAGTTTACCTTATTGTTTCTTTTTATACTCTTAAGAAATCAAAAGCAACATAAGTTGTCAGCTCTTTATTGTAAAAACATTAATTAGCATTCTAGTATTATCTTTAGTCTAAAATCAGTATTTTGAGTTGTACGAAATCAGTTTTTGAATTTTGTCTAGTCTTACTTCATTTTCCCCTGAAGTTAAGTTTTTACTCAGTATTATTAGTTAAAAAGTAAAAAGAATGTGTTTTATATTTGGGTTTGATGTTTATAAAATAGGATAAACGTGCTGAAATTTAGATATTACAGACAAAATAAAATGTTTAAAAGCTACAGAGAAACATGGTATAATGTAACTAAAGGAGGTAGCATATGTCCTTAGATATAGATAAAGAAAAGATGACAATCATGGGAGTAGCTTTTGAAAACCGATCCGTTTTTAAAAGTGTTTGGTATGCTTTAAGTACAAATATGATTGAAGGATGGCGACCTACGGTTATTGATGTTGAAACACTGCGAGATGAAGCTCTTGCTCTGGGGATAACTCTTTAATAACATCTTGATTTGTTAAAAGATATTTTGTCCACTACATTTTTTCAATTGAGTATTATTTGTCATAGATAGAACATTGCATTTAGAATAACGAAAAACGCATCAAAAATGGTGCGTTCTGTTTTTATGCTACCATAAAAGGAGGACAACAAATTGAAAATTTTTAAGGGAGAGTTTTATCGAATCTCTGTATTAACAGACAAGTTAGTAAGGTTAGAATACTCTCAAACTGGAAGTTTTGAGGATAGAACTACACAACTTATCTATAATAGAGATTTTGGCCAAGTTTCGTTAGATTATATCGAGACATCAAACGTACTAGATATTATGACGGACTATTTTCATCTGCACTTTAATAAAGGAGAATTTAACGCCGAAAATTTATTTATAGAATTAAAAGGAAATTTTGCTGTATATGGTAGTCGCTGGTATTTTGGTGAATCTATTGAAACGTTAAAAGGAACAGCTCGGACTCTGGATGAGGCAGATGGAGCAATCTCGTTAGAAGATGGAATTATTAGCCGAAATGGTATAGCCTTATTGGATGATTCTCAAGGATTTATTTGGGATGAACAGTCTGGTTATATTGAGAGAGAAAATCAAATTGACCTGTATTTCTTTGCCTATGGGCATGATTATAGAGGAGCAATCAGAGACTTTTACCATTTAACGGGCTCAACACCCTTATTGCCAAGATATGCTTTAGGAAATTGGTGGAGTAGGTATTGGCCTTATACGTCGGATGAATACTTGGATTTAATAGACAGATTTGAAACAGAGAAAATTCCATTATCTATCGGTGTTTTAGATATGGATTGGCACATAACTGACATTCCAGCACGTTTTGGAAGTGGCTGGACAGGATATAGTTGGAATAAAAACTTAATACCTAATCCAGAACAGTTATTGCAACAACTTCATGATAGGAAGCTAAAACTTTCCTTAAATGTCCATCCTGCTGATGGTATACGGGCTTATGAAGAAGCTTATCCTCAAGTCGCCAAACGATTGGGGTTAAATGTAGAACTAGAGGAACCTGCTATTTTTGATTTTTTTAATCCATCTTTTAGGGAAACCTACTTTAAAGATGTTCATTATGAGCTAGAAAAGCAGGGAGTAGATTTTTGGTGGATTGACTGGCAACAAGGGACACAAGGCATGTTGGATCCACTATGGCTTTTAAACCATTATCATTATCAGGATAGTTGTAAAAATGCAGAAGGTGGTTTGATTTTATCAAGATATGCAGGTCCTGGTAGTCATCGCTACCCTGTTGGTTTTTCAGGGGATACCATTATTAGTTGGAATTCCTTAAGATTTCAACCTTATTTTACAGCGACTGCATCTAATATCGGTTATAGTTGGTGGAGTCATGATATCGGTGGACACATGCTGGGGGGTTATGACGAAGAGCTACAAACTAGATGGCTACAGTTTGGTGTTTTTAGTCCGATTACTCGCTTACATAGTTCTAGAAGTCCTTTTAATAGTAAAGAACCTTGGTTTTTTTCAGACACAACATCTAAGATTATGAAGAAATACCTTCGTTTGAGACATCAGATGATTCCCTATCTATACACTATGAATGTAAAGACACACGAGGAAGGTGCCCCATTAATTAGCCCAATGTATTATTTCTACCCAGAGAATGATGAGAGCTATAATGTTCCAAATCAATACTTTTTTGGAACAGAACTGATGGTGGCTCCCATTGTAGAAAAGATGGATTTGGCATTCCAATCTGCAAAAGTGGATGTATGGTTCCCTGAAGGTGAATGGTATGACTTCTTTTCAGAGAAAAAATATACAGGTGGTGTGAAGTTGAGTGTTTATAGAGACATTTCGACTATGCCTGTGTTTGCAAAAAGTGGTGCAATCATTCCCTTGGTTGGTTCTGAGATAGATATGGGTGTTGATTTACCTGAAGTTGTAGATTGGTATGTATTCCCAGGCAAGCAACATTCTTTTGAAATGATTGAAGATCAAAATGGTCAAAGATATAAAACAAGATTATCAATCGATTGGGAAATAGGAATGGTAGAGTTAGCATTACAAGGAGATTCTAGTATCGTTCCAAGCAATAGAAAACATAGAATTCATTTTAAAAGAACGAATGTGTCTATAATTGAATTGCCAAATAAGAATGATACAGCTAGATTTGAATGGAAAGATAATAAAAGGCTATCCCTAAATGATGAAGTTTTTAGACTACTAAAGACGGCTTCTCTTCCATATGAATTAAAAGATAGATTATTAAATCAATTCATCAATGCGAAAAATTCTCATGAGTTAATGAATATCTTGCATCATCAGGATAAGGAATTGAGAGGGCGTTTGTTGGAAAAGATATTTACTAGCGAAAACTAATTGAGAAATTTCGTACACAATTTCTATTATTTAATGTGTAACAGTTTTACATCTCTATGCTTATTGGCTTGTATTGTAGTAACTACAAGTTTGGCATAGGGATTTTTGTTTACTGAAGAGGAAAGGATAAGTATGTTTCAAGGTTTGAAATATTTTTAAACTAAACAAGAGCAAATTTTTAAAGGAGATTTTTCAACGTAACTTCCACTTGTCTGACCGAAGTGGAAGTTAGTCTGAAATTTATGGTGGAATTAAGTATGAGACGTTAGATTTTTTCAGAAAATTTTCTAAAACAAACAGGATTTGTTTGACATTTGTTTGAAAATTCTGTAAAATGAATTATTATATCGTTAAAGGAGAATATATATGGAAAAACAGAAAACATTTTTTGGACATCCTATGGGCTTGTCCACCCTCTTCTTTACAGAAATGTGGGAACGCTTTTCTTACTATGGGATGCGAGCTATCCTACTTTACTATATGTACTATAGTGTGCAAGATGGTGGATTGGGAATGGATAAGACCACAGCTGCATCGGTTATGGCGATTTATGGCTCGCTGGTATTTTTGTCCTCGGTTATCGGTGGTTTTGTCAGTGACCGTATTTTAGGAAGTCGTAAGACTGTCTTTTACGGTGGGATTCTGATTATGCTAGGGCATATTGCTTTGGCAACACCTTTTGGACAAGTGGCTCTCTATCTTTCTATTGCCTTGATTATCTTTGGTACTGGATTTTTAAAACCCAATATCTCAGATATGGTGGGGGGAATTTATGAGAAAGAGGATGATAGACGGGATGCAGGTTTTAGTATCTTTGTCTTTGGTATTAACTTAGGTGCCTTCGTTGCCCCTTATCTAGTGGGTTATCTAGGTCAGGAAGTCAATTTCCATCTAGGTTTCTCATTAGCTGCTATTGGGATGTTCTTTGGTCTAGTGAAGTATGTTTTGGATGGGAAGAAATATCTGCCTGAATCAAGTCTTTACCCCACTGATCCACTTTCACAGAAGGACCAGCAGACCTTGATTAAACGCTTGCTGATTACACTTGTCGTAGTTATTCTCGTGGTTATAGGTTTAGTCTTTACTCACCAGTTTAATGTGGATATGATTGTTAATATCTTTACAGTGATTGCGGTAATCATTCCAATCTACTATTTCTTTAAGATTTTATCTAGTCAGAAAATAACTGCCACTGAGAGATTCCGAGTATTTGCCTACATTCCTCTATTTATCGCTGGAGTACTCTTCTGGTCTATTGAGGAACAGGGTTCTGTTGTTCTCGCTCTATTTGCGGATGATCAAACTCAACTTTACTTTAATGTATTTGGGAATCAGATTCATTTTCCATCTAGCTTTTTCCAAAGTATCAATCCCCTTTTCATTATGATTTATGTGCCGATTTTTGCGTGGTTGTGGGGGAAAATGGGTAAAAAGCAACCATCCTCTGCTAAGAAATTTGCTTACGGTTTATTTGCTGCAGGTTTATCCTTCTTGTGGATGATGTTACCAGGGATGCTCTTTGGGACAGATGTTAAGGTCAGTCCTCTCTGGTTGATTATGAGTTGGGCTATTGTGATTGTGGGGGAAATGTTGATTTCGCCTATTGGTCTATCAGTCACTACTAAGCTAGCACCAAAATCCTTCCAAGCACAAATGATGTCTATCTGGTTCTTGAGTAATGCTGCTGCCCAAGCTATCAATGCTCAAATTGTAAAATTTTATACAAGCGAAACTGAAGTCGCTTACTATGGAATTGTTGGAGGAATTACGATTGTATTCAGTATTATCTTATTCTTCTACGTTCCACGTATTGAAAAACTAATGTCTGGTATCAAATAGAGAAAAACTGGAATTTCTGTAGGGATTTTAAAAGTTAGATCAATTATTTATTCAAAGGATTTAGTTCTGTATTGTACAGGGCTAAGTCCTTTTAGTTTGATTAATACTCTTCGAAAATCAAATTCAAACCGCGTCAACGTCGCCTTGCCGTATGTGTAGGATACTGACTACGTCAGTTCCATCTACAACCTCAAAACAGTGTTTTGAGCAACCTGCGGCTAGTTTCCTAGTTTGCTCTTTGATTTTCATTGAGTATAAAATTCACGATGTTTCTGATATTCCTAGTAGACAATCGTCCACTTTTTTTATATAATAAAACTAAACCATATTGGTTGAGTTTTGAAAGTATGGATTCAAGCATCGATTAGTCTTTCTAAGGGAGATAATGTCCATTAAAGTATCATAATAGGAGGTGAAGTATGTATCAGCCAGAAAAATTAAAGGCTCGTAGAAAAGAGTTAAAACTAACACAGAAGGAAATTGCAGAGCAACTTGGGATTAGTTTTCAGGCTTACTCGGCTTGGGAACGTGGAGTCAAGGAACCGTCCAAGGAGAAGGTGTTCCAGCTAGAGAATATTTTAAAAGTACCAAAAGGATATTTTACTCAGATCGAAATTGTCCGTCTCTACCATAGCCTCTCCAAGCAAGGGCAGGAGAAGGTTGTTCTCTATGCTCGCAACCTATCTCAAGAGGAGCAAGCTCAGAAAGTGACAGCTATGCCAGAGCGTCTCTACGAGTACCGTGTTTATGAACGCATGTCAGCAGGGATTGGAGCTTCGGTCTACGATGATCGGAATTTTGATACGGTTTACTTTAATGAGGAGTTGGCTCATGATTTTGCGTCATGGGTGTCTGGGGACTCCATGGAACCTAAATACCAAAATGGCTCCGTGGCTCTGATTCGAGAGACAGGATTTGACTATGACGGGGCGGTTTATGCAGTGGTTTGCAACAACCAGACCTATATCAAGCGGGTCTATCGAGAGGAGAATGGATTGCGTCTGGTCTCTATCAATCCTAAATACAAGGATATTTTCATATCCTATGAGGAAGATCCTCGGATTGTGGGTATTATCGTTGGAAACTTTGTGCCGATGGAGGGATAGCCAATGGGCTACTTTGATTATTCCAGAGAGCCCAAAAGTGACATTGCCTTTATCGATATGAAGTCCTTTTATGCCAGTGTTGAGTGCGTGAAAAGAGGATTGCATCCGCTGAAAACCTCGCTTTGTGTCATGAGTCGCGCGGATAACTCAACTGGTCTTATCCTAGCCTCCTCTCCCCTGTTTAAGAAGATTTTTGGCAAGTCAAATGTTGGTCGGGCCTACGATCTGCCTTTTGATATCAAGACCCGCAAATTTTCCTATTATAATGCTCGAAAGCAAGGGCTATCGACTGACTCGGACTATGTTCGCTACATCGAAGATTGGGCTCAAGTGACCTTGATTGTACCACCCAGGATGGACGAGTACATTGCAGTCAATATGGAAATCCAGCGAATCTTTCAAAACTATGGCAGTCCAGATGATATTTATCCTTACTCTATCGATGAGGGCTTTATTGACCTGACTAGTTCGCTCAACTATTTCATCCCAGACAAGAGTCTCTCTCGCAAAAACAAGCTGGATATGCTTTCTGCCCGTATTCAGAGGGATATTTGGAGGCAGACAGGAATCTACTCTACAGTAGGTATGTCCAATGCCAATCCCTTACTGGCCAAGTTGGCTCTGGATAATGAAGCCAAGCACACTCCGACCATGAGGGCCAACTGGTCTTACCAGGATGTGGAAGAGAAGGTCTGGGCAATCCCTAAGATGACAGATTTTTGGGGGATTGGCAGGCGGATGGAGAAACGCTTGCATGCTCTGGGGATTTTTTCCATCAAGGAATTGGCAACCAGCAATCCCGACCAGCTAAAGAAAGCTCTGGGTCAGGCTGGTCTGCGTTTGTGGTTTCATGCCAACGGGATTGATGAGAGCAATGTTCATAAGCCCTATAAAGCCAAATCCAAGGGATTGGGGAATTCTCAAATCTTGCCGAGAGACTACGTGAAGCTACGGGATATTGAAATTATTCTTCGAGAAATGGCGGAGCAGGTGGCTATTAGATTGAGAAGGTCTGGCAAGAAAACAACCCTTGTCTCTATCTATGTCGGTTTCTCTAAACAGGAGGTCAGGTCGTCTATTCACACACAAATGAAGGTCGAACCGACCAATAATACAGCTGTCTTAACGAATTATGTTTTGAAGTTATTTCATAACAAATACACTTCTGGAGCGGTCAGAAGTGTCGGAGTTAACTATTCAGGCTTTGTAGACGAGTCCTTTGGTTTGATATCTCTCTTTGATGATGTTGACAAGTTAGAAAAAGAAGAAAGGCTCCAGACGGCCATTGACTCCATTCGGGAACAATTTGGTTTCACTTCCCTTTTAAGAGCCAATGCACTGGAAGAAGCCTCTAGGAGTCTTGCTAGAAGCAAGCTGATTGGAGGACATTCTGCTGGAGGATTAGATGGATTACAATGATTGATCGTTCTTATTTACCCTTTCAATCTGCGCGAAATTATCAAGATCCAGGTATGCAGAAGTGGATGGGGTTTTACCTTTCAGAACATACTAGTTCGCTTAGTGAAGAAAAAAATCGGGTTGTTTTTTCGACAAATTTGAACCCAATTGAGAAACTGAACTTGCTTTCTCAGCTTTATGTTGGCCAACTTAAGGGACGCTTTGTGGTTAAGGACAAGAGGCAGAAGGCGACTATCATCGGTGAGGTGAGGGAGTTATCACATCAGACTCTATCTATTAGGACAAACGAGGGATATAGGTTGATAGAGGTTGCAGATATCCTAGAAATTCGGCTGTGGGAGGAGGGAGTTTATGACTAGAAAAGAGCTGTATGAAAACAAACTGCAGATGGATTATTTTTCAGATGACTATATTCGTTTTGAAGAGGATTTTCAAAAATACTCTGCCATGAACGTACCCTTGACTTTCTTGATTGATGACATCCTACGAACCATGGCGATGAATCAGAAAAACTACTTTGTCTTAAACAAGGAAAATGCCAAGGATGGGCGGGAGCATAGCTTTTATTTTAGGGTGGTAACGGAAAAAGAGTGTTCAAGCAATAGAACCTATGTATATGCTGGGGTTAAAAATAGTGTCTAGTAGTGAATTGTCTGCTATGAATGTATCATTTTTACAACACTTCATGGTTCATATCATGGAGTGTTTTTCTATTTAAGTCAAAGCCCATCAAAAAATCTCACTATTCATTAGGCTAAAGGAAACCTAATCATAGTGAGATTGTAAATTATAGTAGGTTTTGTATCGCCTCTTCAATTTGTTTTGGGTCTGTTTTTGAAGAGAAGCGTTCAAAGACCTGACCATCACGACCGATGAGAAACTTAGCGAAATTCCATTCGACTCGTTTTCCCAGTGGGCCAGATTTTTGTTCTTTCAACCAAACATAGAGAGGATCTGCTTCCTTACCGTTGACCTTGATCTTGGCAAAACGTGGGAAGGTGGTTTGATAATGTAGGCTACAGAAGCTGTTGATTTCCTCTGCGCTGCCTGGTGCTTGTCCCATAAACTGATTGCAAGGGAAGTCTAAAATCTCAAAACCTTGTTCTTGATAGCGATCATAGAGTTCTTGAAGTCCTTGGTACTGGGGCGTTAAACCACATCCAGTAGCAGTGTTGACAACCAAGAGAACTTTCCCACGATAGGCATTTAGTGGGGTTTCTTGATGGTCTTGGTTTAAGACTGAAAAATCGTATAGTGTAGTCATTGATTGCTTTTCTCCTTCTGTTTGGTATTTTTAGGAGTTTTCTCCTCATGTAATGATAGAAATCCGTAGGTCAGGGTTCCGAAAATACTACCGATAATCAGGCCATACATCAGGAAAGGAACACTTTTATCGAATTGCATGAGCAACTTCCCAAAATCTGAAAAGGACATCTGCTGAACGAAGATTTTATGAAAGATGAGTAGGGTAAAGAGGCCAATCTGAAGACCGATAAACACAACCCAGCTTCGAAATTTGATTTGGGCTTTGCTGTAGGTTTTGAGGATGATTTCTGATTTGTCATCCTTTTCAAGATGAAGCTCTTGGACGGCTTTTTGAGCTTTTATACTCATGAACAAAATGAGTCCAAAATAGATGTAGGGCATAACATTTCGAACAATTTCTATAAAGCTTCCGAACAAAATATAGAATAGGAAGAGAATGAAGGAAGAGTAAAAGATTTGGATCATGGAACGGGCGCAAGCCTTGTAGATAACCTCTTGACGGCATTCATCAAAAGGCCCTTGGATATGAAAGAAATTTCGAAGTAAGCGAGTTGTTAAGTCTTCTTTTTTCATGGGTGATTTCTCCTAAATGAACGATGTTATTTTGTTTCTTTTACGAATTGATAGAGATAATAAAGATAAGTAATAGAAGAAAGAATGGCGATAGTTAGCAGTATATAATATTTCCAATTGCTTGAAGTGAGTGTCAGCTGTGGTAAGGATAGAAAAGATAGAATCATAAAGCATAGTGCTAGGTTGAGTATGCGCGTTTTTTGGGAATCTATCTTTAGATAAGTCAATCCTTTGTTGAGTGCTGGAACAAAGACTGGAAGGAGGACTATATCGTAGATTGGCAAGTTCCCTGAAACGATGATGAAGATGAGCAGTGAAGCAAACAAAAGATGATAGGTAAGTAAAGTTACTAGTGATTTCATAGGGCACCTCCTAATCCTCATCTTGATCTTTCTTAGCTTTTGCAATGCGACGGGAGATGAGGAATTGTATGCTTGCTCCGAAGAAGATAGAACCGAGAATGCTTGATACACCATTTCTTATAGTGAGAAGAGAATTAAAATAGTCCGGACTTTCACCCATGAGTATACTGAGAAGAGGAGTTATAAAAAACATCCATAGACCAAAGAACAAACCTGCTTTCAGACCTGGGTAATGTAGTTGCTTACTTTCTTTCTCACTCAGCATATCTGGATCAATAGCTGTAATCCCTGTTTTTTTCATTTGGTAGGTGAGATAGCTAGCAGCGATGAGGGCAATCACTAAAATCAGAGGAGGATAGATTAGAGCCACTTCTTGAGGGTATTTATAGGCCAGAAGGAGTGGAATAAGATTTCCGAAAATCATCAGATAAAAGAGGACGATAAAGACTTGGTTCCCAATACGATCGATCTCACGCCGTTTGTATTCGTCAAGGGGACCAGAAATGCCGTATGTGCGTTTGATGAGTTTTTCAGTGAAGGTTTCTTTTTTCATGAGTTGGCTCCTTTTTTAAAAATTATCCTCCCAAAAGAGACTGTTGAGGTCAGTTTGGAGGCTGCGGGCGAGATTGAGACAGAGTTCCAGGGTTGGATTGTACTTGTCGTTTTCAATCATATTGATGGTCTGTCTCGAGACACCGATATCCTTGGCGAGTTCGAGCTGGGAAATACCCAGTTTTTTGCGAAATTCTTTCACACGATTCATCTGTTCTCCTTTCCGAGTTATGTCGTATATATTTGACTATATTATATTCTTCTATGAAATAGATGTCAAGCATATTTGACATATTCTTAAAGAAATCTTACTTTTTTTGACCTATTTGTCTGACTAGTGCAAGCTAGTCGGATTTATGGTAAAATAGATAAGATATGACAAAAGAATTTCATCATGTAACGGTCTTACTCCACGAAACGATTGATATGCTCGACGTAAAGCCTGACGGTATCTACGTTGATGCGACTTTAGGTGGAGCGGGCCATAGCGAATATTTATTAAGTAAATTAAGTGAAAAAGGCCATCTCTATGCCTTTGACCAGGACCAGAATGCCATTAACAATGCGCAAAAACGCTTGGCTTCCTACATTGAGAAGGGGATGGTGACTTTTATAAAGGATAACTTCCGTCATTTACAGGCACGTTTGCGCGAAGCTGGTGTTCAGGAAATTGATGGAATTTGTTATGACTTGGGAGTGTCTAGTCCTCAATTGGACCAGCGTGAGCGTGGTTTTTCTTATAAAAAGGATGCGCCACTGGACATGCGCATGAATCAGGATGCTAGTCTGACAGCTTATGAAGTGGTGAACCATTATGACTATCATGACTTGGTTCGTATTTTCTTCAAATATGGCGAGGACAAATTCTCTAAACAGATTGCGCGTAAGATTGAACAAGCACGTGAAGTCAAGCCAATCGAGACAACGACTGAGTTGGCAGAGATTATCAAGTCGGCTAAACCTGCCAAGGAGCTCAAGAAGAAGGGCCATCCTGCCAAGCAGATTTTCCAGGCTATTCGAATTGAAGTCAATGATGAACTGGGAGCGGCAGATGAATCCATTCAGCAGGCTATGGAGATGTTGGCTCTAGATGGTAGAATTTCAGTGATTACCTTTCATTCCTTGGAAGACCGCTTGACCAAGCAATTGTTCAAGGAAGCTTCAACAGTGGAAGTTCCCAAAGGTTTGCCTTTCATCCCAGATGATCTCAAGCCCAAGATGGAATTGGTATCCCGTAAGCCAATCTTGCCAAGTGCAGAAGAATTAGAAGCCAATAACCGCTCGCACTCAGCTAAGTTGCGCGTGGCCAGAAAAATTCACAAGTAAGAGGAAAAAATGGTAGATAAGAAAGAAACAACCAGTCAATTCTTGCAGAATCGTATAAAAAAATTCTCACGTGTGGAGAAGGCTTTTTATCTTTCCATCGCTTTTACGGCTCTTGTTTTAGCAGTGAGCATTATCTTTATGCAGACACGGCTCTTGCAAGTGCAAAGTGATTTGACAAAAATCAATGCGCAGATAGAGGAAAAGAAGACAGAGCTCGATGATGCTAAGCAGGAAGTGAATGAATTGATTCGTTCAGAGCGTTTGAAAGAGATTGCAGATAAAAAAGATTTGAAATTGAATAATGAAAATATCCGAACAGCGGAGTAAGATATGAAATGGACAGAAAAAATAACCCGATTTGCGATAAAAAATCGTAAATCTCCAGCAAAAAACCGTAGGATAGTTGGTAAGTACCTCAGCTTTGTGGCGGTTGCCCTTTTTGGCATCTTTTTGGCCAATTTTGCGTATATTATCGCGAAAGGTAATATATTTGGTACTGACTTGGTAAAAGAAGCTAAAAAGGTTCACCAAACAACCCGTACAGTTCCTGCCAAACGTGGAACTATCTATGACCGAAATGGAGTGCCTATCGCAGAAGATGCGACCTCTTATAATGTCTATGCTGTTATTGATAAAAAATACAAGTCAGCAACGGGGAAAATTCTTTATGTAGAGGATTCGCAGTTTAATAAGGTAGCTGAAGTTTTCCATAAGTATTTGGATATGGATGAAGCCTATGTAAAAGAACAACTGGCTCAACCAAATCTGACCCAGGTTTCCTTTGGTGCCAAAGGAAATGGGATTACCTATGCCAATATGATGGCCATTAAAAAAGATTTAAAAGATGCTAGTGTGGAAGGAATTGACTTTACAACGAGCCCTAACAGAAGCTATCCAAATGGACAATTTGCTTCTAGCTTTATTGGCTTAGCCCAACTTCATGAAAATGAGGATGGTAGTAAGAGTTTGTTAGGGACTTCTGGTTTGGAGAGTTCTTTAAATACCATTCTTGCTGGGACAGACGGTATTATTACCTATGAAAAAGACCGTGTAGGAAATATCGTACCAGGTACAGAACTGGTATCGCAACAAACTGTGGATGGCAAGGATGTTTATACAACATTGTCTAGTCCGCTCCAATCTTTCATGGAAACTCAGATGGATGCCTTTCTAGAAAAAGTAAAAGGTAAGTATATGACCGCGACCTTGGTCAGTGCAAAGACCGGTGAAATTCTCGCTACCACCCAACGACCTACCTTTAATGCAGATACTAAAGAAGGAATCACTGAGGACTTTGTTTGGCGTGACATTCTTTATCAAAGTAACTATGAACCAGGATCAGCCATGAAGGTTATGACGTTAGCTTCTTCTATTGATAATAATACCTTCCCAAGTGGAGAATACTTCAATAGCAGTGAATTAAAAATAGCGGATGCGACGATTCGAGATTGGGATGTTAATGATGGTTTGACTACTGGTGGGATGATGACTTTCTCACAAGGTTTCGCTCACTCCAGTAATGTTGGAATGAGTCTACTTGAACAAAAAATGGGAGATGCTACTTGGTTGGATTATCTAAACCGCTTTAAGTTTGGAGTGCCGACGCGTTTTGGTCTGACTGATGAGTACACAGGTCAATTGCCTGCAGATAATATTGTCAATATTGCCATGAGTGCATTTGGTCAGGGGATTTCTGTAACGCAGACCCAGATGCTACGTGCCTTTACTGCCATTGCCAATGATGGCGTCATGCTAGAGCCTAAATTTATTACGGCCTTGTATGATCCAAATGATCAAACCGTTCGTAGATCTCAAAAAGAAATTGTAGGGAATCCCGTTTCGAAAGATGCGGCTGGCCAAACTCGGACTCACATGGTCTTGGTAGGAACGGATCCTAGATATGGAACTATGTATAATCATAGTACAGGAAAAGCAACTGTCAATGTTCCAGGTCAAAATGTAGCCCTCAAGTCTGGTACAGCCCAAATCGCTGACGAGAAAAATGGAGGCTACTTGGTTGGTTCTACCAACTACATTTTCTCGGTTGTGGCTATGAACCCTGCTGAAAATCCTGATTTTATCTTGTATGTAACGGTTCAACAACCTGAACATTATTCAGGTATCCAGTTGGGGGAATTTGCCAACCCAATCTTGGAGCGGGCTTCAGCTATGAAAGAATCTCTCAATCTTCAATCTCCAGCCAAGAATTTAGATAAAGTGACGACAGAATCTTCTTATGCAATGCCTAGCATCAAGGATATTTCACCTGGTGAGTTGGCGGAAGCCTTACGCCGAAATATTGTGCAACCAATCGTTGTAGGTACTGGAACAAAGATTAAAGAGACTTCTGTAGAAGAAGGGACCAATCTTGCACCAAACCAACAAGTTCTCCTTTTATCGGATAAGGTAGAAGAAATTCCAGACATGTATGGCTGGAAAAAAGAGACTGCTGAAACCTTTGCTAAATGGTTGGATATTGAGCTGGAATTTGAAGGGTCAGGTTCTGTTGTACAGAAGCAAGATGTTCGGACTAATACAGCGATCAAAAACATTAAAAAAATTAAATTAACTTTAGGAGACTAATATGTTTATTTCCATCAGTGCTGGAATTGTGACATTTTTACTAACTTTAGTAGGAATTCCGGCCTTTATCCAATTTTATAGAAAGGCGCAAATTACAGGCCAGCAGATGCATGAGGATGTCAAACAGCACCAGGCAAAAGCTGGGACTCCTACAATGGGAGGTTTGGTTTTCTTAATTGCTTCTGTTTTAGTTGCTTTCTTTTTCGCCCTATTTAGTAATCAACTCAGCAATAATGTTGGTATGATTTTATTTATCTTGGTTCTTTATGGTTTAATCGGATTTTTAGATGACTTCCTCAAGGTTTTCCGCAAGATCAATGAGGGCCTTAATCCCAAGCAGAAATTGGCTCTTCAGCTTCTAGGTGGTGTCATTTTTTACCTTTTCTATGAGCGCGGTGGCGATATGCTTTCAGTCTTTGGTTACCAAGTGCATCTAGGGATTTTCTATATTGTCTTCGCCCTTTTCTGGCTAGTTGGTTTTTCAAACGCAGTCAACTTGACAGACGGAATTGATGGTCTGGCTAGTATTTCAGTCGTGATTAGTTTGTCTGCATATGGAGTTATTGCCTATGTGCAAGGTCAGATGGATATTCTTCTGGTGATTCTAGCCATGATTGGTGGCTTGCTCGGCTTCTTCGTCTTTAATCATAAGCCTGCCAAGGTCTTTATGGGGGATGTGGGAAGTTTGGCTCTCGGTGGAATGTTGGCAGCTATCTCTATGGCTCTCCACCAAGAATGGACTCTCTTGATTATCGGAATTATTTATGTCTTTGAAACAACTTCAGTCATGATGCAAGTCGGCTATTTCAAACTGACTGGTGGTAAACGTATTTTCCGTATGACACCTGTCCATCACCATTTTGAGCTTGGAGGATTGTCTGGTAAAGGAAATCCTTGGAGCGAGTGGAAGGTCGACTTCTTCTTTTGGGGAGTGGGACTTCTAGCAAGTCTCCTGACCCTAGCAATTTTGTATTTGATGTAAGAATAGCACCCTGATATTTCAGGGTGTTTTTGCATTCTAAAAAATATTGGTCAATTAAAGTCAAATCTCTTGACCTTTTCTGACTAATGTAGTATATTATGAACGTAAGGTAAATGAAAGCCTTACTAGAACACTTATTTAAAGTAAAATAGAAAGAGGTGGGGTCTATGTTTAATCTACAAATCTTCAGAAGTAAAGATAGTCTACTCCTGCTTGAAAAAGAAAAACCAGAAATAGTACGTAGAGTAGCGATTTAGCTAGTCTAAATTTTTTAAAATAAAGGTCAAAGATAGTCAATATCAGTAATAATAAATAACAAAAAGAGGTAAAGAATATGAACAACAACTTTAATAATTTTAACAACATGGATGATTTATTTAACCAATTGATGGGTGGTATGCGAGGATACAGTTCTGAAAATCGCCGTTACTTAATTAATGGACGCGAAGTCACACCTGAGGAATTTGCTCACTATCGTGCAACTGGTCAATTACCAGGAAATGCAGAATCTGATGGACAAATGCCACAACATACGTCAGGTATGAAACAAGATGGTGTCCTTGCAAAACTAGGTCGTAACTTGACATCAGAAGCACGTGAAGGTAAGTTAGATCCGGTTATTGGACGTAATAAAGAAATCCAAGAAACTTCTGAAATTCTTTCTCGTCGCACAAAGAATAATCCAGTTCTCGTCGGTGATGCTGGTGTTGGTAAAACTGCAGTAGTAGAAGGATTGGCCCAAGCTATCGTGAACGGTGACGTTCCTGCAGCAATCAAGAACAAAGAGATCATTTCTATTGATATTTCTGGACTTGAAGCTGGTACTCAATACCGTGGTAGCTTTGAAGAAAACATTCAAAACTTGGTAAACGAAGTCAAAGAAGCTGGAAATATTATCCTTTTCTTCGACGAAATTCACCAAATTCTTGGGGCTGGTAGCACAGGTGATGGTCAAGGGTCTAAAGGTCTTGCTGATATCTTGAAACCAGCTCTTTCACGTGGAGAATTGACAGTGATTGGGGCAACGACTCAAGATGAATACCGTAATACTATCTTGAAAAATGCAGCCCTTGCTCGTCGTTTCAACGAAGTCAAGGTTAATGCTCCTTCTGCAGAGGATACATATAAAATCCTTCAAGGAATTCGTGACCTCTATCAACAACACCATAATGTCATCTTGCCAGACGAGGTCTTGAAAGCAGCGGTGGATTACTCTGTTCAGTATATTCCTCAACGTAGCTTGCCAGATAAGGCTATCGACCTTGTCGATGTAACGGCGGCTCACTTGGCAGCTCAGCATCCAGTAACAGATGTTCATGCTGTTGAACGTGAAATTGAGGCAGAAAAAGACAAGCAAGAAAAAGCAGTTGAAGCAGAAGATTTTGAAGCAGCTCTGAACTATAAAACACGCATTGCAGAATTGGAAAAGAAAATCGAAAACCATACAGAAGATATGAAAGTGACTGCAAGTGTCAACGATGTGGCTGAATCTGTAGAACGAATGACGGGTATCCCAGTATCACAAATGGGAGCATCAGACATCGAACGTTTGAAAGATATGGCTCATCGTCTGCAAGATAAGGTAATCGGCCAAGACAAGGCGGTAGAAGCTGTAGCTCGCGCTATCCGTCGTAACCGTGCTGGTTTTGATGAAGGCAATCGCCCAATCGGTAGTTTCCTCTTTGTAGGACCTACTGGGGTTGGTAAGACGGAGCTTGCTAAGCAATTGGCGCTCGATATGTTTGGAACCAAGGATGCGATCATCCGTTTGGACATGTCAGAATACAGCGACCGCACAGCCGTATCTAAATTGATTGGTACAACTGCAGGTTATGTTGGTTACGATGACAATAGCAATACCTTAACAGAACGTGTTCGTCGCAATCCATACTCAATCGTACTTTTGGATGAGATTGAAAAGGCTGACCCTCAAGTCATCACCCTTCTCCTCCAAGTTTTGGACGATGGTCGTTTGACAGATGGTCAAGGTAACACTGTCAACTTCAAGAATACGGTGATTATCGCAACTTCAAACGCAGGCTTTGGTTACGAAGCTAACTTGACAGAAGATGCGGATAAACCAGAATTGATGGATCGTTTGAAACCTTACTTCCGTCCAGAATTCCTTAACCGTTTCAATGCTGTCATCGAATTCTCACACTTGAGCAAAGAAGATCTTTCTAAGATTGTAGACCTTATGTTGGTTGAAGTTAACAAGACGCTTTCTAAGAAAGACATTGACTTGGCAGTGAGCGAAGCTGCTAAAGAATACATGACTGAGGAAGGCTACGATGAAGTCATGGGTGTTCGTCCACTCCGTCGTGTGGTTGAACAACAAATCCGTGACAAAGTCACAGACTTCCACTTGGATAACCTTGATGCTAAACACCTAGAAGCTGACATGGAAGATGGTGTTTTGGTCATTCGTGAAAAAGCCTAAGACAAAATTTTGAGCATAAAAAAGAAGGAGCCAGCTGAAAAACTGGTTCCTTTTTTGTGTTTAGATGACATGACGTTCAAAGGCATCGTCAGAGATTCCTTGTTCCAAGATGAGTTTTGCCCATTCTTTAGCAGAAAAGAGGCTGTGGTCCTTGTAGTTACCGCAAGATTCGATGGTTGTTCCAGGAACCTCTTCCCAAGTAGTAGTCTCAGCGATTTCCTTGAGCGAATCCTTGATGACGGCCGCGATTTCAGCACTGGTGTGGCGCCCCCACATAATCATATGGAAGCCTGTACGGCAACCAAATGGTGAACAGTCAATCATGCCGTCAATGCGAGTACGGATGAGCTTGGCCAAGAGGTGCTCAATAGTGTGAAGGCCAGCGGTAGGGATAGAGTCTTCGTTTGGTTGCACTAAACGAATATCATAATTGGAGATGATATCTCCCTTTGGTCCTGTTTCTTCCCCAATCAAGCGAACATAGGGTGCTTTAACAATGGTGTGGTCAAGTTCAAAACTTTCAACAATAACTTCTTTTGACATGGTAAATCCTTTCAGTTTTCTTCTTTCATTATAACATAAAGCCGGCTCTTGAGTCAGAGAGAAAACCTCTCCGAGGCTGGAGAGGTTGAAATCTTTATTTACGATACAAGCGGTCGTATTGGTAGTAAGGGTCAAAGGTTACGTTGATACCTAGTTTACGAAGGACATTCTTGTCTTCATCTGTTAAGATGATGGTTGAGTGGGCCTCGCTTCCTTTGAGGTTGCCAAGTTCTTCCATAGCGCGAGCAGCATCAGGATTTTCTGTAGCTGTGATAGCAAGTGCAATCAGGATTTCATTTGAATGAAGGCGTGGATTGCGGCTACCGAGATGATCGATTTTAAGACCTTGGATTGGCTTAACAACTTCAGGTTCGATTAGTTTTACTTCTTTAGCGATGTCAGCTGATTTCTTGATAGCGTTGATAAGAGCAGCGGCTGTAGGGCCAAAGAGTTCTGAGTTCTTACCAGTGACAATTTCCCCAGTTGGCAATTCAAGGGCTAGGGCAGGGCCGCCAGTTTCTTCTGCCTTTTGACGGGCAACGACAGCAACCTTACGGTCTGCAGGTGTGATACCAAGGTCGTTCATAAGCAACTCGATTTTCTTGACAGCAGATTCGCCAACTTTTTCGGCTTTAAAATCAAGAACAGTTTGATAGTAGCGACGGATGATTTCTTGTTTAGAAGCTTCGACAGCAGCTTCATCATCTGTAATAGCGAAACCAACCATGTTGACACCCATATCTGTCGGAGAAGCGTATGGAGACTCTCCTAGGATACGTTCCAACATGCGCTTGAGCACTGGGAAAATTTCGATATCACGGTTATAGTTGACAGTGGTTTCTTCGTAGGTTTGGAGATGGAAGGGGTCAATCATGTTGACATCATCAAGGTCAGCTGTGGCAGCCTCGTAGGCCAAATTAACTGGATGATGAAGGGGAAGATTCCAGACTGGGAAGGTTTCAAATTTAGCGTAACCAGACTTGATACCATTGATTTGGTCGTGATACATATTGGACATACAAGTTGCTAATTTTCCAGAACCAGGTCCAGGAGCGGTTACGACAATCAAGTTGCGACTGGTTTTGATGTAGTCATTTTTTCCCATGCCTTCTGGAGAAATGATGTGATCCATATCCGTCGGATATCCTTTGATTGGATAATGAAGATAAGAATCAATTCCGTTTTTTTCCAGTTGGTTGCGGAAGGCATCTGCAGCTGGTTGGCCAGCGTACTGTGTGATGACCACTGAGCCAACAAAAATTCCCAATTCATTGAATTTATCAATCAAGCGAAGAACTTCTTGGTCATAAGAAATTCCCAAGTCACCACGTGCCTTGGAATGTTCGATGTTGCTAGCGTTAATGGCAATTACAACCTCGACTTGCTCTTTCAATTCTTGCAAGAGCTTGATTTTGTTGTCAGGCTCATAACCAGGAAGGACACGAGCAGCGTGGAAATCTTCTAACATTTTGCCACCAAACTCCAAGTAGAGCTTGCCGTCAAATTGGTTAATGCGCTCCAAAATGTGGTCGCGCTGTAGATTCAAATATTGTTCAGAACTAAAAGCTTGTTTTTTCATTTTTTTACCTCTGACCCCTATTATAATAAAAAATTGGAAGTTAGGAAACTATGGAGTTAAAAAAGGAATCAAAAAGATTAGGCAAACGCTTGCATAAAATTTTAAAAAGCGCTATCATAGACTACAGCTTATTAAAATAATGAGGTAAGAAGATGCAAGAAAAATGGTGGCACAATGCCGTAGTCTATCAGGTCTATCCTAAGAGTTTTATGGATAGTAATGGAGATGGAACTGGCGATTTGCCAGGAATTACCAGTAAGTTAGACTATCTAGCCAAGTTAGGAATTACAGCGATTTGGCTTTCTCCAGTTTATGACAGTCCTATGGATGATAATGGCTATGATATTGCTGATTATCAAGCGATTGCAGCTATTTTCGGAACCATGGAGGATATGGACCAACTGATCGCGGAAGCTAAGAAGCGTGATATTCGTATCATCATGGACTTAGTGGTCAATCATACTTCAGATGAGCATGCTTGGTTTGTCGAGGCCTGTGAAAATCCTGATAGCCCTGAACGAGACTACTATATCTGGCGGGATGAACCAAACGATTTGGAGTCTATCTTTAGTGGGTCTGCTTGGGAGTACGATGAAAAGTCAGGTCAGTACTATCTCCACTTTTTCAGCAAGAAGCAACCTGATCTCAACTGGGAAAATGAAAAACTTCGTCAGAAAATTTATGAGATGATGAATTTCTGGATTGATAAAGGCATTGGTGGTTTCCGCATGGATGTCATTGACATGATTGGGAAAATTCCTGACGAGAAAGTAGTCAATAATGGTCCCATGCTCCATCCCTATCTCAAGGAGATGAATCAGGCGACCTTTGGAGATAAGAATCTCTTGACAGTGGGAGAGACCTGGGGAGCAACGCCAGAGATTGCCAAGCTCTACTCGGATCCAAAGGGGCAAGAATTGTCTATGGTCTTCCAGTTTGAACATATCGGTCTTCAGTATCAGGAAGGTCAGCCTAAATGGCACTATCAAAAAGAGCTGAATATCGCTAAGTTAAAAGAAATTTTTAACAAATGGCAGACAGAATTAGGAGTTGAGGACGGTTGGAATTCGCTCTTCTGGAACAATCATGACCTTCCTCGTATCGTCTCAATCTGGGGAAATGACCAGGAATACCGCGAAAAATCTGCCAAAGCCTTTGCAATCTTGCTTCATCTCATGAGAGGAACACCTTATATCTACCAAGGTGAGGAGATTGGGATGACCAACTATCCCTTTGAAACGCTGGACCAAGTAGAAGATATTGAATCCCTCAATTATGCGCGTGAAGCTCTTGAAAAAGGCGTTCCGATGGAAGAAATCATGGACAGTATCCGTGTCATTGGACGTGACAATGCCCGTACCCCTATGCAATGGGACGAGAGCAAAAACGCTGGTTTCTCAACAGGTCAACCTTGGTTGGCAGTCAACCCAAACTATCAAGCAATCAACGTTCAAGAAGCACTGGCAAATCCAGATTCTATTTTCTATACCTATCAGAAACTGGTTCAAATCCGTAAGGAGAATAGCTGGCTGATTCGAGCTGAATTTGAATTGCTTGAAACTGCTGATAAGGTCTTTGCTTATATCCGTAAAGATGGGGACCGTCGTTTCCTAGTTGTGGCTAACTTGTCCAATGAAGAGCAAGACTTGATCGTAGAAGGAAAAGTCAAATCTGTCTTGATTGAAAACACCGTGGCTCAGGAAGTCTTTGAAAAACAAATCTTAGCTCCATGGGATGCTTTCTGTGTGGAATTGACTGACTAAAAAGTAAGGACCTCAAGCTTATAGAGTTTGAGGTTTTTTTGCTAAAAGTTTTTCAGAGAACTCTTTTAAAAATATTTGTTAGAATTTTCTAAAAAATCTCTCAAAAGCTCTTGCATTTATAGAAAAATAGGTTATAATGGTGAAAAAACTATCTTAAAGGAGATTGCCTATGAAATCGAAAAAGTGGCTCTTAGGAGCGGGAGTGACCTTGAGTGCGGCCCTTCTTTTGGCAGCTTGTGGTAAAAGCGAAAAGAATGCGGACGCTCCTAAAACATTTTCTTATGTCTACGCTATGGATCCATCATCTTTGGACTACAGCGTGACGAGCAAGAGCTCAACTTCTGACGTTATAGCAAACGTTGTCGATGGCCTTTTGGAAAATGATAAGTATGGAAACTTAATTCCATCGCTTGCAGAAGACTGGTCCGTTTCTAAAGATGGTTTGACTTACACCTACAAACTTCGTAAGGGTGTAAAATGGTATACTTCTGATGGAGAAGAATACGCTGAAGTTAAGGCCAAAGACTTTGTTACTGGGCTTAAACATGCTGCTGATGGGAAATCAGATGGCCTTTCTTTGATTCAGGATTCTATCAAAGGTTTGGCAGAGTATGTTAGTGGTGAGAGCAATGATTTCTCTACAGTAGGAGTTAAAGCTGTTGATGATTATACGGTAGAATACACGCTCAACAAACCAGAGAGTTTCTGGAACTCTAAGGTCACAACTGCAACCATGCTTCCAGTTAATGAAGAATTTTTGAATTCTAAAGGGAGCGACTACGGTGCACCAACCCCATCAGGTATCCTATATAATGGTCCTTATTTCTTGAAATCATTGACTTCAAAATCAGTCATTGAATATGAAAAGAATCCAAACTACTGGGATAAGGATAATGTCAAGATTGACAATATTAAACTAACCTTCTACGATGGATCAGACCAAGAATCTTTGATTCGTAGCTTTACACAAGGTTCTTATACAACTGCCCGTCTCTTCCCAACAAGCTCAAACTTTGAGTCAACTAAGAAAGAATACGGAGATAAGATTGTCTACAGTCCACAAGAAGCGACAAGCTACTATCTCACTGTTAACGTAAATCGCCAGTCTTACAATAAAACGGCTAAAACGGACGAAGCTCAAAAAACTTCAACAAAAGAAGCTCTTCTCAACAAAAACTTCCGTCAGGCATTGAACTTTGCCCTTGACCGTCACTCTTACACGGCTCAGTTAAATGGTGAAGAAGGTGCGGATAAGATTATTCGTAATAGCCTAGTGCCTCATGATTATGTTCAAGTTGGTGAAAAGACCTTTGGTGAACTGGCTCAAGAGCAGTTGGTTTCTTATGGGGAACAGTGGAAAGATGTAGCTTTGACAGATGGTAAGGATACGATTTATAATCCAGAAAAAGCCAAGGCTACCTTTGCAAAAGCAAAGACAGAATTGCAAGCAAAGGGTGTGACCTTCCCAATTCGTTTGGATATTCCGGTTGAACAAACAGATGTGATTGCTGTCCAGCAAACTAACTCACTTAAGCAATCTATCGAATCAACACTTGGTACTGATAATGTCATTATCGATGTCCTTCAAATGACTGATAATGAAAAAATGAGCATCACGTCTCAAGCTAAGGTTCCAGCACAAAAAGACTATGACTTGAATGGAACTGGTTGGGGCCCGGACTATCAAGACCCAGCTACCTACCTCAACATTCTCGATGCTAAGAAGGGTTCTGCTCTTAAACACTTGGGGATCACTCGTGGAAAAGATCCAGAAGTGATGGCTCAAGTTGGACTGGACGAATACAAGAAACTCTTGGACGATGCCGCAGCTGAAACAAGTGACCTCAATAAGCGTTATGAAAAATACGCTAAAGCTCAAGCTTGGGTATCGGATAGCTCACTTTTAATCCCAGTTGCTTCTTCAGGTGGTTCTCCAACTGTTAGCCGTACTGTACCATTCACAAAAGCATACTCTCAAGTAGGAATCAAGGGAGATCCATTTGTATTCAAAGGATTGGAGTTGCAAAAGGATGTTGTGACAACGAAAGAATATGAAGAAGCTCTCAAGAAATGGCAGAAAGAAAAAATAGAAACAAATGCCAAATACCAAAAAGAGCTTGAAAAACACATTAAATAGTCTATAACAAGACAAGGAAGTTGCAGAGAATCTGTGCTTCCTTTTTTGGTTATGGGATGTTAATCGCTTAGAAACTAGTAACTTTACATTTCTGAATAAATTTGATAAAATATGGCTATGTTATAAAAAGTGACATAAAGGAGTGGAGGATGAACATGAAAAAAAGACTCATCGGAACTGGTCTTGTCCTAGCTACAGGGATTTTACTGACAGCTTGTGGGCAATCTAACACAGACACAAAGACGTATTCGTCAACTTTTAGTGGAAATCCAACAACTTTTAATTATCTTTTAGATTATTATGCAGACAATACATCTATAATTACTAATCTTGTGGATGGTTTGCTAGAAAATGACAGCTATGGAAATCTAACGCCAGCTCTAGCTGAAGATTGGTCAGTTTCGCCAGATGGTTTGACCTATACCTATAAACTCAGAAAAGATGCTAAGTGGTATACTGCTGATGGAGAAGAGTACGCTCCAGTCAAAGCCCAAGACTTTGTCACTGGGATTAAGTATGCTGCGGACAACAAGGGTCAAGCCATGGATCTCATCCAAAACTCTATCAAGGGATTGAATGACTATGTGACAGGTGCGACCAATGACTTCACAACAGTTGGTGTGAAAGCCTTGGATGACTATACGGTTGAGTACACTTTGACTCGACCAGAGCCCTACTGGAACTCAAAGACCACTAATAGTATCCTTTTCCCAGTTAACGAAGAGTTTTTGAAATCAAAGGATAAAGAATTTGGAACCTTGACGCCAAACAGCATCCTTTACAATGGACCTTACTTGTTAAAAGATTTCACATCAAAATCTTCCATCGAGTATGTGAAGAATCCTAACTACTATGATCATGACAAGGTGACCATTGAGAAAGTTAAACTAGCATATTTTGATGGTTCTGATCAGGAGATGACCATTCGAAACTTTGAAAGTGGCGCCTATACGCTTGCGGGAGTCTATCCAAATAGCTCGAGCTATGCCAAGACAAAAGAAAAATATCAAGACAATATTGTTTATAGCTTACAAGACAAAACATCTTGGTACTTTAACTTTAATGTTAACCGTAAAGCTTATAACCATACGGCTAAAACAACAGATGAACAAAAGAAATCAACTCAAATAGCAATTTTAAATAAGAACTTCCGTCAAGCAATCAATTTTGCTATCGATCGTACGGCTTATTCTGCCCAATCTAATGGTCAAGAAGCAGCAAGCAAGACCCTTCGTAATACCCTTGTTCCCCCTACATTTGTGCAGGTGGGGGATAAGAGCTTCGGAGAAGTGGTTTCTTCTAAACTTGTTCAGTACGGAACAGAATGGTCAGGCATTAACTTGGCGGATGCCCAAGACGGATACTTCAACAAGGAAAAGGCCCAAGCAAAATTTGCGGAAGCTAAAAAGGAATTGGAATCAAAAGGGGTGACCTTCCCTATTCATATTGATGTTCCTGTTGATCAAACCAATAAAAACGCGGTTTCTGGTATGAATTCGGTTAAACAGACCTTAGAGACCGTATTTGGGGATGACAATATTGTGGTTGATGTGCAACAATTATCTACGGATGATTTCAGCAATGTTGCATTTCTTGCTCCGAATCCGGCGTCTCGTGATTACGACTTGAACTTTGATGGTTGGGTGGGTGATTACCAAGATCCGTCAACTTATCTTGATCCATTTAATTCAGAAGATGGTTTCTATCTCAAGATTTTTGGTTTGGATGCTAAGGAAAATCAAGAACTGATTAAGAGTTTAGGTCTTGATACCTATACGAAACTTTTAAAAGAGGCAGGTGCGGAAAACAAAGATGTTGCTAAGCGTTATGAAAAATATGCTGAAGCACAAGCTTGGATGATTGATAATTCTCTAATCATGTCTTCGATGTCAAATGGTGGTACAGCCTCTGTCACCAAAGTAACTCCATTTACACGTGCTTACTCTCTAGTGGGTATCAAAGGTGATGGAAATAACTACAAGTACATGAAACTTCAAAAAGACCCTGTTACCAAGAAACAATTTGATGAAGCTAAGGCTAAGTGGGAAGAAGAAAGTAAAAAGGCTATCGAAAAGAGTCAAAAAGAATTTGAAAGTCATATCAAATAAAAAATAAGAACAAGGATACTTTACCATCAGTATCCTTGTTTTTTGTATAAGAGTCCAATTTACAAAATAGGTATAATTTTCAGGTGATTTTAGTAAAGAAAAAGCGATGAAAACGCTGATAAAAAAAGGAATAAATGGAAATTATTTCATGATTGTGATATAATAATTCTGATAATCAACATATAGGGGAAAACTATGAATAAACGTTCAAAAAGAGCCCGTTCGGGTAAAGTTAAGCGGAGTATTAATATAGCCTTATTAACCATTTATGTATTATTGGGTGGTTTTTTGCTGTTTTTGATTTTTAGACATAATATATTGGCGTTTAGATACCTGAATGTTATAACGGCAGCCGTAGTGATTTTGGTCGCTTTAGTGAGTCTGCTTTTGATCATTTATAGAAAAGCAGAAAAATTTACGATTTTCTTTTTAACACTAGCTATTTTAGTGAGTTCAGTTTCTTTCTTTGCACTGCAACAATTTGTCGGCTTTACTAGTCATATCAATTCTACGTCGAATTACTCAGAATACTCAATGAGTGTTGTTGTTCTGAAAGACAGTGAGGTTCATAATGTCACACAACTAGATAGTGTTACAGGGCCTACGGATACAGATAATGAGAATATTCAAAAATTGATAGCTGATATCAAAACTAGTCAGAGCAAAGAATTGACGGTTGAACAAAGCACTTCATATCTTACAGCTTATAAGAGTTTGGTATCAGGTGAAGCAAAAGCGATTGTCTTAAATAGCGTCTTTGAAAATATTATAGAGTCTGAATACCCTGATTACGCATCAAAAATTAGGAAAATCTACACTAAAAATATCACCAAGGAAGTAGCTGCTCCTAAAGTTTCTAAGAACCAATCCTTTAATGTCTATGTAAGCGGAATTGATACTTACGGTCCAATTAGTTCAGTTTCTCGATCGGACGTCAATATTATTATGACAGTTAATCGCGAAACTAAAAAGATTCTCTTGACAACGACACCTCGTGATTCCTACGTTCCAATTGCAGATGGTGGCAACAACCAAAAAGATAAGTTGACCCATGCGGGGATTTATGGAGTAGATGCTTCAATACATACACTGGAAAATCTCTACGGTATTGATTTGAACTACTATGCTCGTTTGAATTTCACTTCTTTCTTGAAATTAATTGATCTTCTCGGTGGAGTTGATGTTTATAATGACCAAGAGTTTACGGCTCATACAAATGGGAAGTTTTATCCCGTAGGAAATGTTCATCTTGATTCGGAGCAAGCTTTAGGATTTGTGCGTGAGCGTTATTCTTTGGCAGATGGAGATCGGGATCGTGGCCGTAACCAGCAGAAGGTCATTGTCGCAATCATTCAGAAATTAACGTCCAGTGAAGCTTTAAAAAATTATAGTGATATTATTCGAGGTCTGCAAGATTCTCTTCAAACAAATATGCCTATCGAAACGATGATGGATTTGGTTAATGCTCAGTTAGGTAGTGGTGGTAGTTATAAAGTCAATTCTCAAGACCTCAAAGGTACAGGTCGAATGGGGCTTCCTTCTTATGCTATGCCAGATAGTAATCTCTATATGATGGAAATCGATGATAGTAGTCTAGCAGCTGCTAAAAGTGCGATACAAGATGTGATGGAGGGAAGATGATATGATTGATATCCACTCTCACATTGTCTTTGATGTAGATGATGGGCCAAAGTCTATAGAAGATAGTAAAGCCCTTTTAAGAGAAGCATATAATCAAGGGGTTCGAATGATTGTTTCGACTTCCCATCGTCGAAAAGGGATGTTTGAGACTCCAGAAGAAAAAATAGCGACGAATTTTTTAAAGGTTCGTGAGATTGCTAAAGAAGTGGCAGATGATTTGGTCATTGCTTATGGAGCAGAGATATACTATACTCCAGATGTTCTAGAAAAACTTGAAAACAAGCGTATTCCTACTCTTAATGATAGTCGTTATGCTTTGATTGAATTTAGTATGAATACACCCTATCGCGATATTCATAGAGGGTTGAGTAATATTTTGATGTTAGGAATTACCCCAGTGATTGCTCACATTGAACGTTATGATGCATTGGAAAACAATGAAAAACGTGTTAGGGAACTGATTGATATGGGATGCTATACGCAAGTAAATAGTTCTCATGTTCTAAAACCTAGGCTCTTTGGTGAAACTTATAAATTTATGAAAAAGAGAGCCCAATATTTTTTGGAGAAAGACTTGGTTCACGTCATTGCAAGTGATATGCATAACTTAGATAGTAGACCTCCTTATATGGAGGAGGCTTATCAGATTATTTCTAAAAAGTATGGTAGAGCCAAGGCCGAAGAGCTATTTGTAGAGAACCCTAGGAAAATTATAATGGATCAAATAATTTAGGAGAAAATATGAAAGAACAAAATACTATGGAAATCGATGTATTTCACCTGTTTAAAATTCTTTGGAAACGAAAAATTCTAATTGCATTGGTAGCAATTGTAGCTGGAGCTTTAGCTTTTGCTTATAGTGCTTTTATCGTTAAACCGGAGTTCACTAGTACTACACGGATTTATGTAGTCAACCGTAATCAGGGAGATAAGCCTGGTTTGACAAACCAAGACTTGCAAGCTGGATCATACTTGGTTAAAGACTATCGTGAAATTATTTTGTCTCAAGATGTTTTGGAAAAAGTTACATCTGATTTGAAATTAGATCTATCACCAAAAGCTTTGGCTAGCAAAATCAAAGTAACCGTACCAGTCGATACCCGTATCGTTTCTATTTCAGTTAATGATAGAGTCCCTGAGGAAGCTAGTCGTATTGCTAACTCATTGAGAGAAGTAGCCGCTGAAAAGATTATCAGTATCACACGCGTTTCTGATGTCACAACACTTGAAGAAGCTCGTCCCGCTATAGCACCATCTTCTCCAAATATTCGTAGAAATACAATTATTGGGCTACTTGGAGGAACAGTCTTTACGGTTATCGCTGTTCTTATCGTTGAACTGGTTGATACACGAGTGAAACGTCCAGAGGATATTGAAGATGTTATGCAAATCGCATTGTTGGGAGTTGTTCCAAATCTGAACAAATTGAAATAGGAGAGAGATATGCCGACATTAGAAATAGCACAGAAAAAATTAGATCTGGCCAAAAAAGCGGAAGAATACTATAATGCCTTACGTACGAATATACAATTGAGTGGAAATAATTTACAAGTGATTTCTATCACCTCTGTAAAACCGGGTGAAGGAAAGTCAACGACTTCTACAAATATTGCTTGGGCATTCGCGCGTGCAGGCTATAAGACCTTGTTAGTAGATGCAGATATTCGGAATTCTGTCATGTCAGGTGTCTTCAAATCACGTGAAAAAATTACTGGATTAACAGAGTTTTTATCTGGGACAACAGATCTATCTCATGGTCTATGTGATACCAATGTTGAAAATCTATTTGTGGTTCAAGCTGGGTCTATCTCACCAAACCCAACTGCTTTATTGCAAAGTGAGAACTTTAGTACTATGATTGATACACTTCGCAAATATTTTGATTATATTATTGTTGATACAGCGCCTATTGGTATCGTTATCGACGCAGCTATTATCACACAAAAATGCGATGCATCTGTTTTAGTTACTGCGGTAGGAGAGGTTAACAGAAAAGATGTTCAGAAGGCTAAAGGCCAATTGGAACAAACGAATAAACCATTCTTAGGAGTTGTATTAAATAAATTTAATACTTCAGCTGAGAAATATGGTTCTTACGGTGAGTATGGTTCTTACGGTAAAAAAATAAGGGATAGACTAAGGAAGTAGTTATGGAAGAGAAAGGGATAAAAATATCTCATAGAATTTAAACTGTTTTAGTTTACTACATGAGAGGGGATTTTAAGTGAAACGGAATAACGTTATCTATATTAGTTTTAAAAGGATTATGGATTTTATTATTGGATTTCTTGGAACTATATTTATAGTACTGCCTTCTTATCTAATTATTTTAATTATTTACAAAATAAAAGGATATAAGGGAAGTATCTTTTTTACACAATATAGAGCAGGTCTTGGAGGGAAAAAATTTAAAATTATTAAATTTAGATCAATGGTTGAAAATGCAGAGGAAATCTTGGAACTTAATGAAGAACTGTATGAAAAATATAAAAAAAATAGCTATAAATTACCTCCAGATGAGGATCCAAGGCTTACAAATATTGGTGATTTCATAAGAAAAACTAGTATTGATGAACTTCCTCAATTTATAAATTTATTGCTAGGTGATATGAGTCTTATTGGACCGAGGCCGATTCTTGATAATGAGTTAGACGAGTATACTGAGGAAGAACGTAGAATTTTATTATCTGTTCGTCCTGGTATCACTGGTATATGGCAAGTTTCAGGTAGAAGTGATGTGTTCTACCCTGAACGCTGTGAAATGGAATTGTATTATCCTAAAAATCAGTCATTTTGGTTGGATATTAAAATTATCTTTTTAACCATAAAACAAGTTTTAACTAGAGAAGGGGCACATTAAGTATAGGGTTTTTGCTATTATGGAATGTGATATTTAGAAAGTGAAATTGAGTACGAATAATATGACTTTGGTATTCGATTTCATTTTTAAAATTAGGAACAGTATTTATTAATTGTTAGTTTGATAATCTTTTTAATTGAAATATTAAATAGAATGTCAATATATGCAAATTACCTTCAATAAATGTAGGAAGTTTAACTGGATTTTAAAATGACAAAAAATTATAAAATTATCGTTGCAACACACAAGAAATTTACAATGCCAGATGATACTGAACTTTATTTACCTATTCATGTTGGTAGTGAAGGAAAAGAGAAATTAGGATACCAATGTGACAATGAAGGGGACAACATTTCGTGTTTGAATCCCTATTATTGTGAATTAACTGGACTTTATTGGGCATGGAAAAACTTAGAATGTGACTATCTTGGATTGGTACATTACCGTCGTTATTTCACATCTAAGAGTCAAGCTTATCGTGAAGAAATCAATATGGATAGCATTATTTTATCTAAATCAGAGGTCGAAAAAATGATGCTGGACTATGATGTTGTTGTTCCCTGTAAAAGAAAATACTATATTGAGACTCTCTATTCTCACTATGCACATACTCATGATGGAGGTCATTTAGATGTCACTCGCCAAATCATTAGTGAATTAAATCCTGATTATATTGATACATTTGATAAAGTGATGAAACAACGTAGTGGCTATATGTTTAACATGTTTATTATGTCAAAAGATAATGTAGCTGCATATTGTGAGTGGTTATTTCCAATTATTAATGAGTTATATAAACGGTTGGATATTACAGGTTATTCGGCTTTTGATGCGAGATTGTTTGGACGTGTAAGCGAACGCTTGTTTAATGTTTGGATTGCGAAACAAGATTTGCGAGTAAAAGAGATACCGTTTATCTATATGGAGAAAATTGACTTGATTCAAAAAGGAAAATCCTTCTTACAAGCAAAATTTTTCGGGAAAAAATATGGACAGAGTTTTTAGATCATGATTTTATTATTACTTACTTTTTTAATTTTTTTAGTCTTCCCAGTTTTATCTTTGTTTTTAAGCATGGTAGGAATAGTAAACGACAGAAGGTTTTCGGTAACTTATTTAGTACTTGCGTGTTTATCGATTTCTATAATAGCTTTGCGTTATATCCCTCATCCATTAGATGATGGAGCGTTTCATTTTAGAGCAACACAAGTACTAACTAATTTTGATAACATTATTTCAATGTTTCAAGCTTTTGCATCAGGATTTAGAGTTGGTAGATATGATTATGGTTCTGTTCCGGTATTTACTTCATTGATGTATTTTGTCAGAAATACTCATCATTATAGTTTGCTTAGTTTTATTTCAGCGTTTGTGACATATTTTAGCTTTGGTTATGTTGTTGTTGATTTGTTTAAGTCCTATAAAAACTACTCTAAGTTAACCTATATTCTGATTCTAATTACAGTTTGTTTGTTAAATAACTATAGATATACCACTAGTGGCATGAGATTTTGTATGGCAATTTCTCTGATAATGTTAATTATGTATTTGGAATCGAAATATAATTATACAAAGAATTGGATGATGCTATGGTACATAGTTCCAATAAGCATTCATTCGGCTGTTGTTTATTTTGTTGCTCTGAGATTCATTTTTTTCTACCTGAAAAAGATTACGCTAGGAAAGAGTTTACTTGTTTTATTGGGTTTTCCAATCATAATAAAATTAACACCAATATTTGCAGAATGGACGGGTATTAGTTTCTTTCAATCTTTTATTAGAAAAATTGATATTTACTCTGATAACGCATCGTATGCAGAGCTCTTTAATACTACTCTAACAGTGAGGTTATATATTGGTGTGGTTCTAATGATTTTATTTTTAATTCAATATTTTGTTTTGAGTAGAACTATTAAAGAGATTGATGATTGGAAAATATCTTTTGTCAAGATGACTTATTATTTAACATTATTATCAATGGGGTCTGTGCCGTTTCGAAATATATATGATAGGAATCTTTTTTTACTCTTGCCAATGATTGTAATTTCTTCATTCATATTGTTTACATATCGAGCGCAGTTGAAAATCTTATCGAATCGTAGCCTAGTTTATGGCCTAGAGCTTAGCTTGCTTAGTATATCGTTTATCACAGGTTTTTTCTATAATAAGAATTTCCCTTTTGATTTTATCGATTATAGTAAAACGGATCTTCTTTTAAAGAACATTTATCAGTTCTTTTCAGACTTGCCTTTTACTTAGGAGGAAAGTATGTCGGATATCAAAATCATTCAAGATAAGATTTTATCTATTTTGAAAGAGTTTATTAATATTTGCGAAGAAAATAACCTAACCTACTATGCTCTAGGGGGAACCTTGCTAGGAGCGGTACGTCATAAAGGTTTCATACCTTGGGATGATGACATCGATATTGGCATGCCAAGAGAAGATTATGAAAAATTTAAAAAAATAGCTTCAAATGTTTTGCCAGAAAACTACAAGTTTTTAAGCGAAGATACATTAAACTATAAAAAAGCTTTCTCTGTGATTCGAGATGATTCTACAAAAATCATCATGAATTATAGTAAAGAAGAATTGGTAGAAAGTTTGTGGATAGACATTTTTCCGCTAGATGGTATGCCATCTAATGCTTTAAAGAAAAAAATTCATTCTTTGAGATACTTGTGCGCAAGGATGATGGTTCAACTCTCGCAATTCAATAGTTTGGTGAATCAGAAAAAAGAAAATCGACCATTCATTGAAAAGATAATTATTGCTTTTGCGAATGCTGTTAGTATTGAGAAGATTATTTCCTTTACCAGGGCACGGAAAAAATATTTGCAAACGATAAAAAAATATTCGTTTGATGAAGCTTACGCAGGAAATTTTACGGGAGCTTACAAATTAAGAGAGATAGTACCGAGTGATTACTTTGGAGAACCAGTCCTATTACAGTTTGAAGATCTTAAACTTTGTTGTCCTTGCAAATACAGAGAATATCTAACAGCCATTTACGGAGCGGATTATATGCAATTGCCACCAGAAGATAAAAGGGCTCTTCACCACTACGAGATTATCTCACTGGGTGAAAATGAAGGGGAAGTGTAGTTTAAAGATGAAAAAAATCGCTTTAGTGAAATGGAGTATTGATAGAACAGATGGAGGACTGAAAGTAGCAACCAGTCTTGCAAATGAGTTATCAACTATGTATGAAGTTCATCTTCTCTCGATGATTTCTACAGAAAACAATTTCTTCTCGCTGAAACAATCGGTTCGATATCAAAATTTATCATCAAAGAAAATATCAATGAGTAAAAATTTTCTCGAAGCGGTCAAGTTATTGAGAAACTATCTGAAAGAAGAGAACATTGATATTGTTTTTGGAATCGGAATGAGTATGAATACAGTTGGTGTAGCAAGCACAATTGGTTTGAGAACAAAATTTGTTTCCTGCGACCATACAAATTCTATAGTAGATATTGATACTAAAGTTAAGAAGATACAAAGATATATTGGAGCGAAATTTGCTGATAAACTCGTGACCCTTACTCAAGAAGACCGTGAAAATTATATAAAAAAATACGGTGTTTCTGATGAAAGAATTTGCTACATCTATAATTGGAAAGAGGCTGCTCTTTCAGAAGTATCCTATAATAAAAAATCAACTAAAATTGTGACGGTTGGCCGTTTTGACTATCAAAAAGGATATGATTATCTTGTTCAAGTCGCGAAAAAAGTGTTAGCGAAAAGGTTTGACTGGACTTGGGAAATCTACGGTTCCGGAAATCAAGACGAAGTGGATAAAATCAGAAATTTAATCAACGAAAATGATTTACAGGATAAGTTAGTCATAAAAGGACTCGAAAAAAATCAGGATTTGATTTATGGAGATAAAGGGATTTATGTCATGACTTCTCGCTATGAAGGTTTACCTCTAGTTCTGCTGGAAGCACAACAATACAATCTTCCTATAGTTAGCTTTAGTTGTCCGACAGGACCGAACGAAATTGTTGAAGATGGAGTTAATGGCTATCTGGTTGAGTGCTATGATACGGACAAGTTGAGCCAAAAATTGCTTGAACTGATGGGAGATGAAGTTTTGAGACAGTCTTTCTCAGAACACGCAAAAGAAAATATGGATAAATTCGATAAAGATAAAATTCTCAAGCAGTGGATTGAACTAATTGAGACGATTTAGGAGATAAGATGAAGGATTGTTTGTTAACAATTGTAATGCCTAGTTATAATATTCAGGACTACGTTTCAAAAGGGCTGGAGTCTTTCCAACAAGTGCAATCAGATTATAAAAATAAATTTGAAGTACTGGTTGTTAACGATGGAAGTACAGACGATACTGCTAAAGTAGCAGAAGAAATATTAGCCCAAGATTCGTTGCTGGATGGCCGTGTCATTACAAAAGAAAACGGTGGTCATGGTTCAACTATCAATCGCGGTATTCAAGAAGCAAAGGGAAAATTTTTTAAAGTAATTGATGGGGATGACTGGGTTATTCCATCAGAATTTGAAAAGTTTTTAGATACTCTTGAAACTGTTGATGTGGATATGGTGATTACAGACTTTACAGAGCAGCATGTCTATAACAATACTACAGTACGAAATGACTTCGTAGACAAGTATGAAATTGGCAAAAAACACATGGGAATTCCGGATGTTCGCATCCCGATGCACTCGGTTACTTATAAGACATCAATCTTGTCGGAAAACAAGATTCGTTTAAGTGAAAAAACATTTTATGTTGATATTCAATACACACTTTTTCCTTTGGAGTATGTTCATAGTTTCAGTTATTGGAATTATGATATTTATCAATACTACATAGGTAGACCAGAGCAAAGTATGAATATCGAGAGTATGAAGCGTAATGTTCGTCACCATTTGACTGTTACAAATTCAGTTCTAGATTATTTTACAAAAATTGAAAGTGAACCCGTTTTAAACCGAGTAGTTTCTGAAACCTTAGTTTATCTCATCAGTTTGCAGGTTGACTTGTCTTGGATGGTTAACGATTCCGAAACACTCTTGAAGGAACTATATAGCAAAATTGAGAAAAGTTCATATGACTATATTCCTACGAAAAAATTTGACAGATTGTCTTACTTAAATTATAGGACTAACTTTGCTTTGGGGATAATTTTTAATCCGATTTTGAAGAAATACTCTGAAAAGAAAGAAAAAGAGAGAGGCATTTAGGATGTTTATCAGCATCGTTGTTCCGGTTTATAATGTTGCAGACTATCTGCATTATGCGATAGAAAGCTTAATTAAACAGACCTATCAAAACTTTGAGATAATCCTTGTAAATGATGGTTCTACAGATGGTTCTCCTCTATTATGCGAAGATTATGCAAAGCAATATGAAAATATCCATGTTTTCCACAAAGAAAATGGTGGGTTATCTGATGCGCGTAACTTTGGAGTATCTAAAGCGAGCTCAGACTGGATTTTCTTTTTAGATCCAGATGATTATCTTGAAGAATATACTCTAGAGTTAATCGTGAAAATTCAGGAAACACATCAAGCAGACTTGATTTCAACAAAGGTTAAAGCTACTTCAAAATATAATGATTATAGTTCCCATCATCTTAAGAAGTCAGATTATGAAAGCTTGAGTGTGATTACAAAAGAAAAGGCTCTACAACTAATGTTGGATGACAAAGTTGCAACGGTTTCTGCCTGTGCAAAACTTTATCGGAAATGCATCTTGGAGCGCGTTCCATTTCCAGTCGGGAAAATCTATGAGGATTTTTATGTTGTAGCAGAACATCTTGCCTTAGCTGAAAGAATCGTGATCAGTCCACTTGAAACCTACAATTACTATCGTAGGGAAGGGAGTATAGTTCGTTCAACATTTACTGAAAAAAGATATGATTTCTTTAAAGCTGTTGCAAAAAATGAGGAAGTTATTAAAAGAGAGTACATTCAGAGCCCAGAATTAAAGCAAGCTTTGCAAGCTAAAAAATTATTAGGTGGCTTTGTAGTAATTGGTGCAAAAGCTGACTCAGGCTTAAAAGATTTTTCAAAAGATAAAGTGTTGTTGAGAGTCGAAATGAGTGACTTATTAAAGAATAGTAAGTTATCATTGAAACTAAAACTAAAATACCTTATTTTTATGCTTAGCCCTGAATTGTATTTGTTGCTACGATAGTATGATACATAGATCCAATTTAATTTGCAACAAGTGTCAAAAAATTGTAGGAAAGAGGAAATATGAAAGAAGCGTTTAGAAGAATTGCCCATTATAAGTATGTTCGTTCACGATTTTCAATGTCACTGATTGATTATAATAGGGCAGGTTGAGATGAAAGTACTAAAAAACTACGCCTACAATCTATCTTACCAACTGTTGGTGATTTTACTCCCGATTATTACGACTCCCTATGTAACACGGGTCTTTTCTTCGGATGATTTAGGGACGTACGGATACTTTAATTCCATTGTCACCTACTTCATCCTCTTAGCGACGCTAGGAGTTGCTAACTATGGGACCAAGGTCATTTCAGGACATCGCAAGGAAATTGAAAAAAACTTTTGGGGGATCTACTCTCTGCAATTAGGTGCAACAGTTATTTCTATGTCCATGTATGCTCTTCTTTGTCTGACTCTTCCTGTTATGAAAAATCCAGTAGCCTACATTCTAGGCTTGAGTTTAGTTTCAAAAGGTTTAGACATTTCCTGGCTCTTTCAAGGGTTGGAAGATTTTCGAAAGATTACTGTTCGAAATATCACGGTCAAGATCGTTGGAGTCATTTCAATCTTCCTCTTTGTTAAATCTGCAAATGACCTATATCTCTATGTTTTTTTGCTAACCATATTTGAACTTTTGGGGCAACTAAGTATGTGGTTACCTGCTCAGGAGCTTATCGGTAAACTGCATTTTGACATAGAATATGCTAGGCATCATGTGAAGCCTGTCATATTATTGTTCCTTCCGCAAGTAGCAATTTCCTTGTATGTTACGCTTGATCGTACCATGCTCGGAGCATTAGCTTCTACAAAAGATGTAGGGATTTATGATCAGGCTCTAAAGTTGGTAAATATACTTCTGACCTTGGTAACTTCCTTGGGAAGCGTTATGTTACCACGCGTCGCTCATTTGTTAGTGACAGGTGATTATAAGGCAGTCAATAAGATGCATGAAATGTCCTTCCTCGTTTATAATTTAGTGATTTTCCCAATGATGGCAGGAATCTTGATTGTCAATGACGATTTTGTTCAGTTTTTCCTTGGTCAAGATTTTCAGGATGCACGTTATGCAATCGCCATTATGATCTTCCGTATGTTCTTTATCGGTTGGACCAATATCATGGGAATTCAGATGCTGATACCTCACAATCAAAATAAAGAATTCATGATTTCAACAACAGCTCCTGCCATTATCAGTGTAGGTTTGAATTTACTATTCCTTCCAAAACTTGGATATATCGGAGCAGCCATTGTTTCTGTATTGACAGAGGCGTTAGTATGGGCGATACAATTATACTTTACTAGCAGATACCTAAAAGAAGTTCCTATTATCGGATCTATGACAAAAATTGTTCTAGCATCAGCTATCATGTACGGTATACTGCTAGGTTCAAAAACAGTTATACATTTTTCACCAACTCTGAATGTTCTAGTCTTTGCAGTGCTTGGTGGAATCATTTATCTTTTTACAATTCTATCTTTGAAAGTGGTAGATGTAAAAGAACTAAAACAAATTATTAAGAAATAATGGAGTTAACTATGTACGATTATCTAATCGTTGGTGCTGGTTTGTCTGGAGCAATTTTTGCTTACGAAGCAACCAAGCGTGGAAAAAAAGTAAAAGTTATTGATAAACGTGACCACATTGGTGGGAATATCTACTGTGAGAATGTAGAAGGTGTTAATGTTCATAAGTATGGTGCACATATCTTTCATACTTCTAACAAGAAAGTCTGGGATTATGTTAATCAATTTGCTGAATTTAACAACTATATCAATTCGCCTGTAGCTAATTACAAGGGTAGCCTTTATAACCTACCTTTCAATATGAATACTTTCTATGCTATGTGGGGGACAAAAACTCCTCAAGAAGTTAAAGATAAGATTGCTGAGCAAACGGCTCATATGAAGGACGTTGAACCTAAAAACTTGGAAGAACAGGCTATCAAGTTGATTGGTCCAGATATTTATGAAAAGTTGATTAAAGGATATACTGAAAAGCAATGGGGACGTTCTACGACTGACCTTCCACCGTTTATCATTAAACGTCTACCAGTTCGTCTAACATTTGATAATAACTACTTCAATGACCGTTACCAAGGTATTCCAATCGGTGGCTATAACGTCATCATTGAAAACATGTTGGGCGATGTAGAAGTAGAGCTTGGGGTTGATTTCTTTGCAAATCGTGAAGAGCTGGAAAAATCAGCTAATAAAGTTGTCTTTACTGGAATGATTGATCAATACTTTGACTACAAACACGGGGAGTTAGAATACCGTAGTCTTCGTTTTGAGCATGAAGTTCTTGATGAGGAGAACTATCAAGGAAATGCAGTTGTTAACTACACAGAGCGAGAAATTCCTTATACTCGTATTATTGAGCATAAACATTTTGAGTACGGAACACAAGATAAAACGGTTATTACTCGTGAATACCCAGCTGATTGGAAACGTGGAGATGAGCCTTATTATCCGATCAATGATGAGAGAAACAATGCCATGTTTGCTAAATATCAAGAAGAAGCAGCACAAAATGATAAAGTAATTTTCTGCGGACGTTTGGCCGATTATAAATACTACGACATGCATGTAGTCATTGAACGTGCTCTTGAGGTTGTGGAGAAAGAGTTTAAATAAGATAATGAAGAATAAAATTGATCGATGAAATTGATCGATGAAATATTATTTAAAAGAAGAATTTTTGAAGGATTCTGGTGCACGAAATGCGGGAAATAAGGCTCGAAACGATGTTGAAGAAATAGTAGTTCGTGAGGGCTATAGTCCTTTATTATTGATGGTAGATGATTGGTATCAAATGGGGACTATTAAGGCTCAACGACACAAGGCTAAAGCCCTATCCAAGGCTATATCTAAGTTGAAGGAAGGGGATCAGCTACTGATTCAATTTCCTATGCTTCATCATAGTTTCTTTACGACTCATTTAGTCAAAAGAATCCAACGTAAAGGAGTGAAGGTTCACTTTATTATCCATGATTTAGAAGTTTTGCGCTATGCTAATTTGGATACAGTACCCTTGAAGCATAAGATTCGTGTTCATCTTCAAGAGTCTAGTCTTTTGAAACAAGCTGATGGTCTTATTGCTCATAATCCAGTTATGAAATCAGTGCTTGTTGATAAGGGGATTTCTGAGAAAAAAATAGTTAGTTTAGGCATTTTTGACTATCTGATCCCGAATTATCAGGATAAAGAAGATTTATCTAAGGAAGGGGCTATTATTGTAGCTGGAAATTTAGCCCAAGAAAAAGCAGGTTACTTATATGAGTTGCCTGCAAGACCGGCATATAACCTCTATGGTGTTGGTTTTGATGAGTCTAGAAAGCTATCAAATGCAACCTATTTTGGTTCATTTCTTCCAGATGAACTACCATCAGCATTAGAAGGAAGCTTTGGTTTGGTTTGGGATGGTGATAGTTCTAAAACTTGTAGCGGAGTATTTGGTGAGTATTTGAAATACAATAATTCCCACAAGGCTTCACTTTATTTGGCTTCTGGTTTTCCTATTATTGTCTGGGGGCAATCTGCTTTAGCTAATTTCGTCTTAGAAAAAGAGTGTGGAATTAGTGTTGAGAGTTTACTTGATTTAGAAGAAGTATTGGACAATTTGTCTCAAGAAGAGTATCAGGATTTGATCAAAAATGCTAAGTCCGTAGGTCAAAAAATTCGTGAAGGTTCTTATCTTCTTTCTGCATTACAAGCTTTAAATTAATGAATCTAAAAATTACACAAATAGATAGATGAGGGAGTTACTGGATTCCCTCTTTTCTTATAGTTAAAAATAGATAAAAAAATGAAATAACACCCCGTTTTTGTCAGAAAATAACAAATAAATATGAAAATTCAGAAAAATATATTGACAATAGATTGCAAAGGGTCTATAATGGATAGAAAAACAAAGGAGAATACTATGAAAACAAGGAAAGTATTGGCTCTTGCGGGAGTCACTTTATTAGCAGCTGGTGTCTTAGCGGCTTGTTCTGGTGGTTCAGCTACTAAAGGTGAGCAGACTTTTGCATTTACCTACGAGACAGACCCAGATAATCTCAACTACTTAACAACAGGTAAGGCAGCGACTGCTGACATTACTAGTAATGTAATTGATGGATTGCTTGAAAATGATAAATACGGGAACCTTATTCCCTCAATGGCAGAGGACTGGTCAGTTTCTAAAGATGGCTTGACTTATACTTATAAGATTCGTCAGGATGCCAAGTGGTACACTTCTGAAGGAGAGGAGTATGCTCCTGTTAAGGCTCAGGACTTTGTAACAGGTCTTAAATATGCGACAGATAAGAAATCAGAAGGCCTATACTTGGTACAGGATTCAATCAAAGGACTGGATGCCTATGCTAAAGGGGAAAATAAAGATTTCTCTCAAGTTGGGATTAAAGCTCTTGACGATCAAACAGTCCAATACACTTTGAACAAACCTGAAAGTTTTTGGAATTCTAAAACAACAATGGGTGTTTTAGCACCAGTCAATGAAGAGTTTTTGAACTCAAAAGGGGATGATTTTGCCAAAGCAACAGATCCAAGCAGTATCTTGTATAATGGTCCTTATTTGTTGAAATCCATTGTAACCAAATCTACTGTTGAATTTGCAAAAAATCCTAACTATTGGGATAAAGACAATGTTCATATTGACAAAGTCAAATTGTCATTCTGGGATGGTCAAGATACTAGCAAACCAGCAGAGAATTTTAAAGATGGTAGCCTTTCAGCAGCTCGTCTCTATCCAACAAGTGCAAGTTTTGCAGAGCTTGAGAAAGAGATGAAGGACAACATTGTCTATACGCAACAGGACTCTACGACTTATGTAGTAGGAACAAACATCGACCGTCAGTCCTATAAATATACTTCTAAGACTAGCGAAGAACAAAAGACATCTACTAAAAAGGCTTTGTTAAACAAGGATTTCCGTCAGGCTATTGCCTTTGGATTTGATCGTACAGCCTATGCTTCTCAGCTAAATGGACAAACTGGAGCAAGCAAAATCTTGCGTAATATTTTTGTTCCACCAACATTTGTTCAAGCAGATGGTAAGAACTTTGGTGAGTTGGTCAAAGAAAAATTGGTGACTTACGGGGATGAATGGAAGGATGTCAACCTTGCTGATGCTCAAGACGGTCTCTATAATCCAGAGAAATCCAAAGCAGAATTTGCTAAAGCTAAATCAGCTTTGCAAGCTGAGGGTGTGACCTTCCCAATTCACCTAGATATGCCTGTTGACCAAACAGCAACTACAAAAGTTCAGCGTGTCCAATCTATGAAACAATCCTTGGAAGCGACTTTAGGAACTGATAATGTCATTATTGATATCCAACAATTACAAAAAGATGAAGTGCTTAATGTAACTTTATTTGCTCAAACTGCTGCTGGTGAGGATTGGGATCTTTCTGATAACGTTGGATGGGGACCAGACTTCTCAGATCCATCAACTTATCTTGACATCATCAAACCTTCTGTAGGGGAAAATACGAGAACTTACCTAGGATTTGATTCAGGAAAAGACAATGAGGCGGCTAAGAAGGTTGGTCTCAATGATTATGATAAAATGGTCAATGAAGCAGGGGAAGAAACTACAGATGTTACAAAACGGTATAACAAGTATGCTGAAGCTCAAGCATGGTTGACAGATAGTGCACTAGTCATTCCAACGACATCTCGTACAGGTCGTCCAATCTTGTCTAAGATGGTACCATTTACTTTACCTTTCTCTTTCTCAGGTAACAAGGGGACAAGCGATCCGCTCCGATACAAATATCTTGAACTTCAAGACAAGGCAGTCACTGCAGATGAATATCAAAAAGCTCAAGATAAATGGATGAAAGAAAAAGAAGAATCCAATAAAAAAGCGCAAGAAGAACTCGCAAAACATGTGAAATAAGATAAAAAGAAGTTAGTTATTCGCTAACTTCTTTTGGTTTATCGAAAATGAGTTGAAACATCTTTTCACTTTCAAAGATTATGAAGTTAATTTTTTTGTAGAAAAAATCCTGAGTTTTTATTCTCAGGATTTTCTTTCATCTCACTGTTGTGGTTGCTGTTGAACTTGTGGATTTTGTGGCGTTGGTTGGACAGCTTGACCAGCTTGTCCTTGATTAGGATCAGTTACTGGAGAGTTATTGGGTTGTTGACCAACAGTCGCACTTGCCTGTGTAGTTGAACTTTCAGCTGTTGTGCTTGGAGTTTCTACTGTTTGTGTTTGTTGTGTTACTGAATTATTCCATGTGTTCTTTGCGTTGTTCTGGAAGACGAATTCTCCATTTCGGAACAGGCCGTCTGGCATCGTCCAATCTCCAGGTTGGTCATCTTCTGATAGATACGATATCATTGATCGATAAACCTTAGCAGCAACTAGGAAACCATCTCCAACGATTGGAGTTAAACGATTTGAGTAACCAGTCCATACAGCCATAGAATACTTACGAGTATAACCTATAAACATTTCATCTGGAGCTACATAGCCAGTATTCTTGATATACTTTTCAATTTCGTCGTCAGTATAGTTAGAAGTACCTGTCTTACCTGCTTGTGGAAGCCATGGTAGGTAAGCACCACGTCCGGTTCCGTAAGCTAAAACAGTTTTCATCATTTCGGTCATCATATAGGCAGTAGTTTCTTTCATAGCTCGTGTACCAGCATCAGAAAATTCTTTTTCACTACCATCACTAAAGACGATTTTATTGATATACATTGGTTTGTGGTAAATACCACCATTAGCAAAGGCGGCATAAGCAGCAGCCATTTTTTCACTACTTGCACCGTACTGTTTGTTGGATTCAGTTGTGTTACTTGAAATGGCGTTTGCATAATGCATGCTTGGATAGTCGATACCAAGACCATTAAGGAAGGTTTTAGCTCTATCTAAACCAACCTTATTAAGAGTTTCAACTGCTGTGACATTACGTGACTGTTGAAGTGCATACTGAAGTGTAATATTTCCAAAGTAACCATGATCCCAGTTGTAGACTGGAGTATCAGTACCAGGATAGTTATAAGGAACATCATGTACAATAGACGCAGTAGAGTCATAGACTCCATATTCTAAAGCGGGAGCATAGTCAGTGATTGGTTTCATAGTAGAACCCCAGTCACGATTGGTTTCAACGGCTTGGTTGATTCCGAAAGATACATTACTTGATTGGTGACGTGCCCCTAACTGAGCAATGACTTTACCATTTGTTACATCCACGATAGTGGAAGCTATTTGAAGTTCATCATCTGGATAAGCAACGTACTCATCTGTATTGTATACATCCCAAAGTCTCTGTTGAACATTTTTGTCGACATTAGTATAGACTTCCATACCTGTGGTAAGAAGGTTGTAGCCCGTTTCTTGTTCGACTTGGTCGATTACTTCTTTGAGGTAGTTGTCCATATAGGCTGGGTAACTATTGGCTGACTTCAAGCTTTGAAGACCGTCAGTGATAGGCGTATTAATAGCTTTTTCGTAATCTTCTGCACTGATATATTTCTGTCCCTTCATTTCTGAAAGTACCAAGTTACGACGCTCTAGAGCAGCTTCTGGATGGGAATATGGATCATATTGGTTTGGTGCTTGAGGCATTCCGGCTAGGAGTGCTAACTGTGGCAAGCTTAAATCCTTCAAGTCTTTTCCATAGTAATTTTGAGCTGCGGTTTGCATTCCATAGTTACCGTTAGACATGTAGACTTTGTTGATGTAGTAGGTCAGGATTTCTTGCTTGGTTGCTTTTTGTTCTAATTGAACGGCTAGCCAAGCTTCTTGGGCTTTACGTGACAAGGTTTGATCGGCAGTTGAAGTAGAGAAATAAGTTAATTTAATCAATTGCTGAGTCAAGGTTGAAGCCCCTTGGAGCCCTCCTTTCCCTTGGAGGTTTCTCAATGCCGCGCCCATGATACGAATGGTATCAACACCTCTATGATCAAAGAAACGGTGGTCTTCGATAGACACGATGGCCTTGACCAAATCAGTAGGAATTTCATTTGCTTGAGCATTTACGCGACGTTCAGATCCAAGGTCAGCAATCAGTTCGTTTTTGTTGTCATAAATCTTGCTAGAGGTTGTCGCAACTAATTTACTTTCAGATAAGGCTGGAGCCTTGCTAACAAAGTAGAGGAAAACACCTCCACCTAATAGAAATAATGCGATAAATAAGGTAAGAAATGTAATTCCAATATACTTTAAGAATCGCAGAATAGTTTGTTTATTCATCTTGTTTTACCACCTAGTAAACGTTCTTTGATAATATCGAGATAGGGAATTTGAGGGAAAGCTCCTTGCTTTATTAAATATCCGTATTCTTGAATATATCCAAGTGGCATTGATTTTTGGCCCTTATCTTGATGATAAAAGCGAATCAAATCAAGTGCCGGCAACAAATAAGTTTCTTGTCGAGAAGAAAAATGAAGCAGTACGAAGCAAATGCCCTGCTGTTCTAGAACTTGTTCCATATGTTGAATCTGGTGAAGATGGAAGTTCTTCATTGGAATAGCATTCTTTTGTCGTGTTTCCTTAGCTTCAAAGTCAATGTAATGTCCTCTATATACGCCAGAGTAATCGGTTGTAGAAGCTTGTCTAAAGTAGGCTTCTACAATTTTGGCTCGACTACGTTGAGGATAGTCTACTCGAACAATCTGAACAGGCGTTGGCTTTTTATGGATAACTGCCATACCATGCGTCAGATAGTAGTCGTTTGTAGCGTTGATCATCTTTTCAAAAGTCATTCCTCGATTTGCGAAATTTTTTGGTTGAGAAATGGATGTTTGGTTTTTTTGGGATGAAATTTTATGAGGATAGTTGACCATATTTCTCCTTATTGGTACAATAACATCACTCTATTATACCATAAAAATAGAAAGAAAGGTGTAAAAATGACTACAGCTTTAATCATGGGATATTCTAATTTTGACTTGGGTTTGTTTAATGAAAAAGATATCAGGTTAAAAATTATAAAGAAAGCCATTCGCCGTGATTTAGAAAGTTTAGCAGAAGAAGGGATTAACTGGCTGATCTTTACAGGGAACTTGGGATTTGAATCTTGGGTTCTTGATGTCGCAAATGAAATGAAAGAAGAATATGATTTCAACCTAGCAACCATTTTTGATTTTGAAACACACGGGGAAAATTGGAATGAAGCGAATCAGCTTAAACTTAGCCAATTTAAGCAGGTCGATTTTGTCAAATATGCCTATCCTAAATATGAACATATGGGGCAACTACGAGACTACCAACGATTTTTACTGGAAAATACTGATTTAGCTTATTTTTTCTATGATCCAGAAAATGAGACTAAATTAAAATTTATAGACAATTTGATGAAAAATCAGGAAGGTTATCGCATAAAAAGGTTAACGTTTGAAGACTTAAATGAGCTAGTAGAAAATTTTTCTGAAAAGTAAGGCTTTGACCTTGATTTTTGTTTGCCTTTTTTTATATAATAATACTAATAGAAACCGAGAATGGAGAGAGAGATGGCAGGTATTATTTTTTCAGCGAAAGATATTTTCGAGCAAGAGTTTGGACGTGAAGTCCGTGGATATAGTAAGGTTGAAGTTGATGAATTTTTGGACGATGTCATCAAGGACTACGAAACTTATGCTGCCTTAGTCAAGTCTCTCCGTCAAGAAATTGCAGAGTTGAAGGAAGAATTGTCTCGCAAACCTGAATCTGCACCGGTTCAAGCAGAACCTCTTGAAATGACAGCTACAACTTCTATGACGAATTTTGATATTTTGAAACGACTAAATCGTCTTGAGAAAGAAGTGTTTGGTAAACAAATTTTGGATAACTCTGATTTATAAGAGATTATTTGAAAAGTGCAATTTTTGGATAATCGCGTGAGGAGAATTTCTATTCATGAGGAAAGTCCATGCTAGCACAGGCTGTGATGCCTGTAGTGTTTGTGCTAGGCGAAACCATAAGCCTAGGGACGAGAAATCGTTACGGCAGTTGAAATGGCTAAGTCCTTGGATAGGCCAGAGTAGGCTTGAAAGTGCCACAGTGACGGAGTCTTTCTGGAAACAGAGAGAGTGGAACGCGGTAAACCCCTCAAGCTAGCAACCCAAATTTTGGTCGGGGCATGGAGTACACGGAAACGAACGTAGTACTCTGACTGCTACCAGCTCTAGGCTGTTAGTAGTAGACAGATGATTATCGAAGGAAGTGGTCCTAGTCACTTCTGGAACAAAACATGGCTTATAGAAAATTGCATATAGGTTGGGGCTGAGAAAACTTTCTCAACCTCATTTTTTAAAGTGGACATATAGAAAGATCTTATAAGACTGTAACATGAAAAAAGAATTTAATTTAATCGCTACTGCTGCAGCGGGTCTTGAGGCTGTCGTTGGTCGTGAGGTGCGAGAGTTGGGCTACGATTGTCAGGTTGAAAATGGACGTGTTCGTTTTCAAGGAGATGCGAAAGCCATCATCGAAACCAACCTCTGGCTTCGGGCAGCAGACCGTATCAAGATTATCGTAGGAACTTTTCCAGCTAAGACTTTTGAGGAGCTCTTTCAAGGAGTTTTCGCTCTAGATTGGGAAAATTATTTACCGCTTGGAGCTCGGTTCCCAATTTCAAAAGCTAAATGTGTGAAATCTAAATTACACAATGAACCCAGTGTTCAGGCTATTTCAAAGAAGGCCGTTGTCAAGAAATTGCAGAAACACTACGCCCGCCCAGAAGGTATTCCTCTGATGGAGAATGGTCCTGAGTTTAAGATTGAGGTTTCTATTCTGAAAGACATAGCAACTGTCATGATTGATACGACAGGCTCCAGTCTCTTTAAACGTGGCTATCGTACCGAAAAGGGTGGGGCTCCGATCAAGGAAAATATGGCGGCAGCCATTTTGCAACTTTCTAACTGGTATCCAGACAAGCCCTTGATTGATCCGACCTGTGGTTCAGGAACTTTCTGTATAGAGGCAGTTATGATTGCTAGAAAGATGGCTCCTGGTCTTCGTCGCTACTTTGCTTTTGAGGAATGGAACTGGATTAGCGATCGCTTGATCCAAGAAGTGCGCACAGAGGCGGCTAAGAAAGTGGATCGTGAGCTGGAACTGGATATCATGGGATGTGATATCGATGCACGTATGGTGGAAATTGCTAAGGCCAATGCTCAGGCAGCAGGGGTTGCAGGAGATATTACCTTTAAGCAGATGCGAGTGCAGGATTTGCGTTCTGATAAAATCAATGGAGTGATTATCTCTAACCCGCCTTATGGTGAACGCTTGTCAGATGATGCAGGGGTTACCAAGCTTTATGCTGAGATGGGTCAAGTATTTGCACCGCTGAAAACGTGGAGTAAATTTATCCTAACTAGTGATGAAGCTTTTGAGACCAAGTATGGTAGTCAGGCGGATAAGAAACGGAAGTTGTACAACGGAACTTTAAAAGTTGATTTGTATCAATATTTTGGTCAGCGTGTTAAACGTCAGGAAGTAAAGTAGGAAGGAAAAACTCATGAGTAAGAAAAGACGGAATCGTCATAAAGCAGAACATCAAGAGGCGCAATTTGATTTTGATGAAGCCAAAGAGCTAACAGTTGGAGAAGCTATGCGAAAAAATGAAGAGGTGGAAGCAGGTGTATTGCCTGGAGATTCTATCTTAGACAAGTATGTGAAACAACATAAAGATGAAATTGAGGCAGATAAGTTTGAAACGCGTCAGTTTAGCAAGGATGATCTAGTTGAAAAAGAAGAGGTAGAAGAGATAGAGGAGACTCAGACTCTGGATAATTTGCTTCAAGAGCTTCGTGAGGGAACAGGAGTAACTTCTCCAGCTCCAGAAGATGAATTGCGTCAGTTTGATGATTTAGAATTAACACGAGTTTCAGAAGCTCCTCTTGTCGAAGAATTTGAGACTGAAGAAGTACCATTGGTAGGAGCGGAAGAGGCTCTCACACGTTCTCGAGTCACAGATAGTGAAGATGGAAAAAGTAAGAAGAAATGGGTGCTTTACGGTATTCTAGCAGCGTTAGTGGTTCTTATCCTTGGAACTGGTTATTATGTTTATCGTCAAGTGGCTCGTTCGACCAAGGAAATCCAGACTTCTCAATCAACTACAAACACGCAGTCAGATGTGGAAGAATTCAATAATTTATATGATGCCTTCTATACAGATGGCAACAAAACGGCTTTAAAAAATAGCCAGTTTGATAAACTGCCTCAACTGAAAACCTCACTTGATAAGCTGGAAGGTAGTCGTGAATATACGCTTGCAAAATCTAAGTATGATAGCCTAGCAACTCAAATCAAGGCTATTCAAGATGTAAATGCTCAGTTTGAGAAGCCAGCTATTGTTGATGGTGTTTTGGACACTAACGCTAAAGCTAAATCGGATGCTAAATTTACAGATATTAAAACTGGAAATACGGAGCTTGATAAATTACTAGATAAGGCTATTAGTCTAGGTAAGAGTCAACAAACAGCTCCTTCAAGTTCTAGCTCAAGCTCAAGTCAAGAAAGTTCAAGTTCATCAACAGAGAGCACTACAGACAACACTAGTCCATCTTCAAGCGCCTCAACAAATAGTTCAGTTCCTGCACGTGATGATAGCCATGGTGGTTTATCAAGTTCTGGAGTTGACCTCCAGAGAGCTTCAAGTCGAGTTCCGTTCAATCAATCGGCTGTTGATGATAGCAATAACTCTGCTTGGGATTTCGCGGATGGTGTTTTGGAACAAATTTTAGCGACTTCGCGTTCACGTGGTTATATCACTGGTAACCAATACATCCTTGAACGTGTCAATATCGTTAATGGCAATGGTTATTACAACCTCTACAAGCCAGATGGAACCTATCTCTTTACCCTTAACTGTAAGACAGGATACTTTGTTGGAAATGGTTCTGGACATGCGGATGCTTTGGACTACTAAGCAGTCGTTACAAAATTCTTTCTTTTCAAAAGTAAAAATGATAAAATAAAACAAATTAAACAAGAGGAGTGTCAAATGACAAAAGCTAACTTTGGTGTCGTAGGTATGGCCGTAATGGGTCGTAACCTTGCCCTTAATATTGAATCTCGTGGTTACACAGTTGCTATTTACAACCGTAGTAAAGAAAAAACTGAAGATGTAATTGCTTGCCATCCTGAAAAGAACTTTGTACCAAGCTATGATGTTGAAAGTTTTGTAAACTCAATCGAAAAACCTCGTCGTATCATGCTGATGGTACAAGCTGGACCTGGTACAGATGCTACAATTCAAGCCCTTCTTCCACACCTTGATAAGGGTGATATCTTGATCGACGGAGGAAACACTTTCTACAAAGATACAATCCGTCGTAATGAAGAATTGGCAAACTCAGGCATCAACTTTATCGGTACTGGAGTTTCTGGTGGTGAAAAAGGTGCCCTTGAAGGTCCTTCTATCATGCCTGGTGGACAAAAAGAAGCCTACGAATTGGTTGCGGATGTTCTTGAAGAAATCTCAGCTAAAGCACCAGAAGATGGCAAACCATGTGTGACTTACATCGGTCCTGATGGAGCTGGTCACTATGTGAAAATGGTTCACAACGGTATCGAGTATGGTGATATGCAATTGATCGCAGAAAGCTATGACTTGATGCAACACTTGTTGGGCCTTTCTGCAGAAGATATGGCTGAAATCTTTACTGAGTGGAACAAGGGTGAATTGGACAGCTACTTGATCGAAATCACAGCTGATATCTTGAGCCGTAAAGACGATGAAGGTCAAGATGGACCAATCGTAGATTACATCCTTGATGCTGCAGGTAACAAGGGAACTGGTAAATGGACTAGCCAATCATCTCTTGACCTTGGTGTGCCATTGTCACTCATTACTGAGTCAGTATTTGCACGTTACATCTCTACTTACAAAGAAGAACGTGTGCATGCTAGCAAGGTTCTTCCAAAACCAGCTGCCTTCAAATTTGAAGGAGACAAGGCTGAGTTGATTGAAAAGATCCGTCAAGCCCTTTACTTCTCAAAAATCATTTCATACGCACAAGGTTTTGCGCAATTGCGTGTAGCTTCTAAAGAAAACAACTGGAACTTGCCATTTGCAGATATCGCATCTATCTGGCGTGATGGCTGTATCATCCGTTCTCGTTTCTTGCAAAAGATTACAGATGCTTACAACCGTGATGCAGACCTTGCGAACCTTCTTTTGGATGAGTACTTCTTGGATGTTACTGCTAAGTACCAACAAGCAGTGCGTGATATCGTAGCTCTTGCAGTTCAAGCTGGTGTGCCAGTACCAACGTTCTCAGCAGCTATTACTTACTTTGATAGCTACCGTTCAGCTGACCTTCCAGCTAACTTGATCCAAGCACAGCGTGACTACTTTGGTGCTCACACTTACCAACGTAAAGACAAAGAAGGAACATTCCACTACTCTTGGTATGACGAAAAATAAGTAGGTCTGCCATGGGGAAACGGATTTTATTACTTGAGAAAGAACGAAATCTAGCTCATTTTTTAAGTTTGGAGCTCCAAAAAGAGCAATACCGAGTTGATCAGGTTGAGGAGGGGCAAAAAGCCCTCTCTATGGCTCTTCAGACAGACTATGACTTGATTTTATTGAATGCTCATCTGGGGGATATGACAGCCCAGGATTTTGCAGACAAGCTGAGTCGGACTAAGCCAGCCTCAGTTATCATGGTCTTGGACCATCGTGAAGAATTGCAAGATCAGATTGAGACAATCCAACGCTTTGCCGTTTCTTACATCTATAAGCCAGTTATTATTGATAATCTGGTAGCTCGTATTTCAGCGATTTTCCGAGGTCGGGACTTTATCGACCAACACTGTAGTCAGATGAAGGTTCCAACGTCTTACCGCAATCTGCGTATGGATGTAGAACATCATACCGTTTATCGTGGCGAGGAGATGATTGCTTTGACTCGTCGTGAGTATGATCTCTTGGCTACTCTTATGGGGAGCAAGAAAGTTCTGACTCGTGAGCAGTTGTTGGAAAGTGTCTGGAAGTATGAAAGTGCGACCGAAACCAATATCGTGGATGTCTATATTCGTTATCTACGTAGCAAGCTTGATGTAAAAGGTCAAAAAAGTTACATTAAAACCGTTCGTGGTGTTGGTTACACCATGCAAGAATAGAAAAGCAGTTGCAGTTTTGTAACTGCTTTTTTTGAGGGATTTTCTATATATTGACATGCGATTTGGTCTTTGCTATAATCAGTTATGGAGGATACATCTAATGAAAATAATAAAAAAATTGATGCAAATCGCATTAGCAGTCTTTTTCTTCGGTTTGCTAGCAACAAGTGCAGTATTGGCGGATGATGCTGATTCAGAAGGTTGGAAATTTGTCCAAGAAAATGGTAGAACCTACTACAAGAAGGGTGACATCAAAGAAACGGACTGGCGAGTGATTGATGGCAAGACCTATTATTTTGATTATAATGGCGAAATGGTTGTTGGTTGGCAGTACATTCCAATGCCAGTTAAAGGATATACAATTGGTCCTTACCCTAATGGTATAAGATTAGAAGGTTCCCCAATGCCAGAATGGTACTACTTTGACAAAAATGGAGTGCTACAAGAGTTTGTTGGTTGGGAAGCATTAGAGGTTAAAACTAAAGACAGCGTTGGAAGAAAGTATGGGGAAAAACGTACAAATCCGGAAGATAAAGAGGAGAAGAGTTTTTACACGAACTATTACTTTAATCAAAATCATTCTTTAGAGACAGGTTGGCTTTATGACCAGTCTAATTGGTATTATCTAGCTAAAACGGAAATTAATGGAGAAAACTATATTGGTGGTGAAAGACGTGCAGGTTGGGTAAATGATGGTTCAGCTTGGTACTATCTAGATCAAGAAACTGGTATCATGCAAACTGGTTGGAAGCAAATTGGCAACAAGTGGTACTACCTCCGTTCATCAGGAGCCATGGCAACTGGCTGGTATCAAGAAGGCTCAACTTGGTATTATTTAGATGAACCAAATGGCGATATGAAAACGGGCTGGCAATACCTTGGGAACAAGTGGTACTACCTCCGTTCATCAGGAGCCATGGCGACTGGTTGGTATCAGGAAGGTTCAACTTGGTATTATTTAGACCAGTCAAATGGTGATATGCAAACAGGTTGGCAATATCTTGGTAACAAGTGGTACTATCTCCGTTCATCAGGAGCTATGGCAACTGGCTGGTTCCAGGTCGGTAGTAAATGGTACTATGCTTATAGCTCAGGTGCTTTAGCAGTGAATACGACCGTAGATGGCTACTACGTCAATTATAATGGTGAATGGGTTCAATAATGAAAGAGGCGATTGTGAAGGAAACAATCGCTTTTTTTGTGAAAATATAATAAAATAGATTGGAGAGAATAAATACTTGTATGAAAAAATGAGACGGCTTTTTCGTCTAGTAAAAGGAAAAAATGACAAAAAAAATTGGTGTCGGTCAGGCACATAGTAAGATTATTTTAATAGGGGAGCATGCAGTCGTTTACGGTTATCCGGCTATTTCCCTGCCTCTTTTGGAGGTGGAGGTGACTTGTAAGGTAGTTCCTGCAGCGAGTCCTTGGCGTCTTTATGAGGAGGATACCTTGTCCATGGCGGTGTATGCCTCACTGGAGTATTTGGATATCACAGAAGCCTGCATTCGCTGTGAGATTGACTCAGCTATCCCTGAGAAGCGGGGAATGGGTTCGTCAGCAGCTATCAGCATAGCGGCCATTCGTGCGGTATTTGACTACTATCAGGCAGAACTGCCTCATGATGTACTAGAAGTCTTGGTCAATCGGGCTGAAATGATTGCCCATATGAATCCTAGTGGTTTGGATGCTAAGACCTGTCTCAGTGACCAGCCTATTCGATTTATTAAGAATGTAGGATTTACAGAGCTTGAGATGGATTTATCTGCCTATTTGGTGATTGCCGATACGGGTGTTTATGGCCATACTCGTGAAGCCATTCAAGTGGTTCAAAACAAGGGCAAGGATGCCCTACCGTTTTTGCATGCCTTGGGAGAATTGACCCAGAAGGCAGAAGTTGCGATTTCACAAAAAGATGCTGAAGAATTGGGACAAATCCTCAGTCAAGCGCATTTTCATTTAAAAGAAATTGGTGTCAGTAGCTCTGAGGCAGATTACCTCGTTGAAACGGCTCTTAGCCATGGTGCTCTGGGGGCCAAGATGAGTGGTGGTGGTCTTGGAGGCTGTATCATAGCCTTGGCAGCCGATTTGACACAAGCTCAAGAACTAGCAGAAAGATTAGAAGAGAAAGGAGCTGTTCAGACATGGATAGAGAGCCTGTAACAGTACGTTCTTACGCAAATATTGCTATTATCAAATATTGGGGAAAGAAAAAAGAAAAAGAGATGGTGCCTGCTACTAGCAGCATCTCTCTGACTTTGGAAAACATGTACACAGAGACGGCCCTGTCGCCTCTACCGACGGATGCGACTGCTGATGTTTTTTACATCAATGGTCAGCTACAGAGTGAGGCGGAGCATGTCAAGATGAGCAAGATTATTGACCGTTACCGTCCAGCTGGTGAGGGCTTTGTTCGAATTGATACTCAAAATAATATGCCTACGGCAGCGGGCTTGTCATCAAGTTCTAGTGGTTTGTCTGCCTTGGTCAAGGCTTGTAATGCTTATTTCAAGCTTGGATTGATTCGGAGCCAGTTGGCACAGGAGGCTAAGTTTGCCTCAGGCTCTTCCTCTCGGAGTTTTTATGGACCACTAGGTGCTTGGGATAAGGATAGCGGAGAAATTTACCCTGTAGAGACAGACTTGAAACTAGCTATGATTATGTTGGTGCTGGAGGACAAGAAAAAACCAATTTCTAGCCGTGATGGGATGAAACTTTGTGTGGAGACATCGACGACCTTTGATGACTGGGTCCGTCAGTCTGAGAAAGACTATCAGGATATGCTGGTTTATCTCAAGGAAAATGACTTTGCCAAGGTTGGGGAGTTAACGGAGGAAAATGCTCTGGCTATGCACGCTACGACCAAAACAGCATCACCAGCCTTTTCTTATCTGACGGATGCAAGCTATGAAGCCATGGACTTTGTCCGCCAGCTTCGTGAGCAAGGAGAAGCTTGCTACTTTACCATGGATGCTGGTCCCAATGTCAAGGTTCTCTGTCAGGAGAAAGACTTGGAGCATTTATCAGAAATCTTCGGTCAGCGTTATCGCTTGATTGTGTCAAAAACAAAGGATTTGAGCCAAGATGATTGCTGTTAAAACTTGCGGAAAACTCTATTGGGCAGGGGAATATGCTATTTTAGAGCCAGGGCAATTGGCCTTGATAAAGGCCATTCCCATCTATATGAAGGGCGAGATTGCTTTTTCTGATAGTTATCGTATCTATTCGGATATGTTTGATTTCGCAGCGGATTTGACGCCAAATCCTGACTATAGCTTGATTCAAGAAACAATTGCTTTAGTGGAAGATTTCCTCGTTTATCGTGGGGAGACCTTGCGACCTTTTTCTTTGGAAATCCGAGGAAAAATGGAACGAGAAGGGAAAAAGTTTGGTCTGGGTTCTAGTGGCAGCGTCGTTGTCTTGGTTGTCAAGGCTTTGCTGGCTCTGTATAAGCTTTTGGTTGATCAGGAGCTCTTGTTCAAGCTGGCTAGCGCGGTCTTGCTCAAGCGCGGAGACAATGGTTCTATGGGGGACCTTGCCTGTATTGTGGCAGAGGAATTGGTTCTTTACCAGTCTTTTGATCGAAAGAAGGTGGCTGCTTGGTTGAAAGAAGAAAACTTAGCGACTGTTTTAGAGCGTGATTGGGGCTTTTCAATCTCACACGTACAACCTGCCCTAGAATGTGATTTCCTAGTGGGATGGACCAAGGAAGTGGCTGTATCGAGTCACATGGTTCAGCAAATCAAGCAAAACATCAATCAGAATTTTTTAAGTTCCTCAAAAGAAACGGTGGTTTCTTTGGTAGAAGCTTTGGAGCAGGGGGAATCAGAAAAAATTATCGAGCAAGTAGAAGTAGCCAGTAAGCTTTTAGAAAGCTTGAGCGCAGATATTTACACGCCTTCGCTTAGACAGTTGAAAGAAGCCAGTCAAGATTTGCAAGCTGTTGCTAAGAGTAGCGGCGCTGGTGGTGGTGATTGTGGTATTGCCTTGAGTTTTGGTGAGCAATCAACTGAAACCCTAAAAAACCGTTGGGCCGATCTGGGGATTGAGCTCTTATACCAAGAAAGGATAGGACATGACGACAAATCGTAAGGATGAGCACATCCGCTATGCCCTTGAGCAGAAAAGTTCCTATAATAGCTTTGATGAGGTGGAGTTGATTCATTCTTCCTTGCCTCTTTACGATCTGGATGAAATCAATCTTTCGACAGAATTTGCTGGTCGAAAGTGGGACTTTCCTTTTTATATCAATGCCATGACGGGTGGAAGTGATAAGGGAAGAGAAATCAATCAAAAGCTGGCTCAGGTGGCGGACGCCTGTGGGATTTTGTTTGTGACGGGATCTTATAGCGCAGCCCTCAAAGATCCAGCAGATGACTCTTTTTCTGTTAAGTCTAGTCATCTAAATCTCCTTCTTGGAACCAATATTGGATTGGACAAGCCTGTCGAGTTAGGACTTCAGACTGTAGAAGAGATGGATCCTGTTCTCTTGCAGGTGCATGTCAATGTCATGCAGGAGTTGCTCATGCCTGAGGGAGAAAGAAAGTTCAGAAGCTGGCAATCGAATCTAGCAGACTATAGTAAACAAATCCCTGTTCCTATTGTCCTAAAGGAAGTCGGCTTTGGAATGGATGCCAAGACCATCGAGAGAGCCTATGAATTGGGCGTTCGAACCTTTGACCTGTCAGGTCGTGGTGGTACCAGCTTTGCCTATATCGAAAACCGTCGCAGTGGCCAGCGTGATTACCTCAATCAATGGGGCCAGTCTACCATGCAGGTCCTTCTCAATGCCCAAGAATGGAAAGATAAGGTTGAACTCTTGGTCAGTGGAGGCGTTCGCAATCCGCTGGATATGATTAAGTGTTTGGTTTTTGGAGCCAAGGCTGTAGGACTGTCTCGAACAGTTCTAGAATTGGTTGAAACCTATACAGTTGAAGAAGTGATTGGCATTGTCCAAGGCTGGAAAGACGATCTACGCTTGATCATGTGTGCCCTTAATTGTGCCACCATAGCAGATTTGCAAAAAGTAGACTATCTTCTTTATGGAAAATTAAAAGAAGCAAAGAATCAGATGAAAAAGGCGTAACCACCGCCTTTTTTTCCATCCTCAGACTGAGGTGACTTTTTTGAAGTGTGATAAAATAGAAGGGAGAGGATGAACCTATGAGAAAATTTAAAATCTTTTTATTTATCGAAGCCTGTCTTTTGACAGGAGCTCTGATTTTGATGGTTTCAGAGCATTTTTCGCGTTTTCTGCTGATTTTATTCCTCTTTTTGCTTTTGATTCGCTATTACACTGGTAAAGAGGGCAATAATCTTCTTTTAGTGGTGGCAACCATTCTCTTCTTTTTCATCGTCATGCTCAATCCTTTTGTGATTTTAGCTATTTTTGTTGCGGTTATATACAGCCTCTTTCTTCTTTATCCGATGATGAACCAGGAAAAAGAGCAGACCAATTTGGTGTTTGAAGAGGTGGTAACGGTTAAGAAGGAGAAAAATCGTTGGTTTGGCAATCTCCATCATTTTTCAAGCTACCAGACTTGCCAGTTTGATGATATCAATCTCTTTCGTCTCATGGGCAAGGACACCATTCATCTGGAGAGGGTCATTCTAACCAATCATGACAATGTCATTATCCTTAGAAAGATGGTAGGCACGACCAAAATCATCGTACCTGTAGATGTGGAAGTCAGTCTCAGCGTTAACTGTCTCTATGGGGATTTGACTTTTTTCAACCAGCCCAAGCGAGCCCTCCGTAATGAACACTATCATCAAGAAACAAGAGACTATCTCAAGAGTAACAAGAGTGTCAAGATTTTCTTGACCACTATGATTGGCGATGTTGAGGTGGTTAGAGGATGAAAAAACAAGCTTATGTAATGATTGCTCTCACCTCCATCTTGTTTGTCTTGTTTTTCTCCCACAGCTTGCTGGAAATCCTTGACTTTGACTGGTCTATTTTCTTGCATGATGTCGAAAAAACAGAAAAATTTGTCTTTTTGTTGTTGGTATTCAGCATGTCCATGACCTTTCTCTTAGCCCTGTTTTGGCGAGGTGTTGAAGAGCTTTCTCTAAGAAAAATGCAGGCTAATCTCAAGCGTTTGTTGGCAGGGCAAGAAGTAGTTCAGGTTGCAGATCCAGATTTGGATGCCAGTTTCAAGTCCTTGTCTGGCAAACTTAACCTTTTGACAGAAGCACTTCAAAAGGCTGAAAATCACAGCCTTGCTCAGGAAGAGGAAATCATTGAGAAGGAAAGAAAGCGGATTGCTCGGGATTTGCACGATACAGTCAGTCAGGAGTTGTTTGCGGCCCACATGATTTTATCGGGTATCAGTCAGCAGGCTTTGAAATTGGATAGAGAAAAGATGCAGATCCAGTTGCAGAGTGTCACAGCTATTTTAGAAACAGCCCAGAAGGACTTGAGAGTCTTGCTCCTGCACTTGCGACCAGTTGAACTGGAGCAGAAGAGCTTGATAGAAGGGATTCAAATTCTCCTAAAAGAGCTTGAAGACAAGAGTGATCTTAAAGTTGCTTTCAAGCAAAATGTGACGAAATTGCCTAAGAAAATCGAGGAGCATATCTTCCGCATCTTGCAAGAATTGATCAGCAATACCCTCCGCCATGCCCAGGCATCTTGTCTGGATGTCTATCTCTATCAGACAGATTTTGAATTGCAACTGAAGGTGGTGGATAATGGGATTGGTTTCCAGTTAGGGAGTTTAGATGACTTGAGTTATGGACTACGCAATATCAAGGAGCGGGTTGAAGATATGGCAGGGACGGTTCAGTTATTAACAGCTCCCAAGCAAGGGCTGGCAGTTGATATCCGTATTCCCCTGCTCGATAAGGAATGATAAAGGAGTAAAGATGAAAATTTTACTAGTAGATGACCATGAAATGGTCCGATTGGGCTTGAAAAGCTACTTTGACCTCCAAGACGATGTAGAAGTTGTGGGTGAGGCTACCAACGGATCTCAAGGCATTGACTTAGCCTTGGAATTGCGTCCAGATGTCATTGTCATGGATATCGTTATGCCTGAGATGAATGGGATTGACGCGACCTTGGCTATCCTCAAAGAATGGCCTGAAGCCAAGATTTTGATTGTGAGCTCTTACTTAGACAATGAAAAAATCATGCCTGTCTTAAATGCTGGTGCTAGGGGATATATGCTCAAGACTTCTAGTGCAGACGAACTACTCCATGCTGTTCGTAAGGTGGCTGCTGGCGAGTTGGCCATTGAGCAAGAGGTCAGCAAAAAAGTCGAATACCACCGCAATCACATAGAACTACATGAGGACCTGACTGCGCGTGAGCGAGATGTTCTCCAACTTATCGCCAAGGGCTACGAAAATCAGCGTATAGCAGACGAACTTTTTATCTCTCTCAAGACGGTCAAGACCCATGTGTCTAATATCCTAGCCAAACTTGAAGTCAGCGATCGTACCCAGGCTGCAGTCTATGCCTTTCAGCACCACTTGGTGAGGCATGAGGAGTTTTAGATGAGTCTAGCAGATTTGCTTGTGGAGCTAGAAGCCGCAAAAGATTCTCAAAAAGCAGGGGCCATGGAAGCCTATATGCGCCATCAATTTTCCTTTCTAGGCATTGCGGCGCCTGAAAGAAATAAACTCTATAAAAAATACTTTCCAAAAGCGAAAAAAACAAGGGCCATCGATTGGGATTTTTTAGATACTTGCTGGGAAAAAGAGTATAGAGAATACCAGTATGTAGCTGCTAATTATTTGAAAGCAATGCAGTCTTATCTAAAGGACAGCGATTTGCCTAAGCTAGAGCAGTTGGTTGTTACCAAGTCTTGGTGGGATACGGTGGATATCCTAGATCGAGTAGTAGGGAGTTTGGTGTATGACAAGCAGGAACTGGAAAAAATAATTCTCCAATGGAGCCTGTCAGACAATATCTGGTTGAGACGCGTCGCTATTGACCACCAGTTGTTAAGAAAAGAGAAGACCAATGTTCAATTACTGGAAAAGATTCTGCTTCATAATTTGAATCAAACAGAATTCTTTATCAATAAAGCCATTGGCTGGGCTCTGAGAGACTACTCCAAAACGAATCCAGCTTGGGTAGCATGCTTCATTGAGAAAAACAAGGAAAGAATGGCTGACCTTAGTATCAAAGAAGCAAGCAAGTACCTCTCCCATCATTGAAAAGCGCATTCATTACTTGAAAAAAGTCGTCCATTTATGTTATAATAGACTGTATTTAAAAAATTTTAAGGAGAAATGACAGAATGTCTGTATCATTTGAAAACAAAGAAACAAACCGTGGTGTCTTGACTTTCACCATCTCTCAAGACCAAATCAAACCAGAATTGGATCGTGTCTTCAACTCAGTGAAGAAATCTCTTAATGTTCCAGGTTTCCGTAAAGGTCACCTTCCACGTCCTATCTTCGACAAAAAATTTGGTGAAGAGTCACTTTACCAAGACGTTATGAACGCTCTTTTGCCAAACGCTTATGAAGCAGCTGTAAAAGAAGCTGGTCTTGAAGTCGTTGCACAACCAAAAATTGACGTAACTTCAATGGAAAAAGGTCAAGACTGGGTTATCACTGCTGAAGTCGTTACAAAACCTGAAGTAAAATTGGGTGACTACAAAAACCTTGAAGTATCAGTAGATGTAGAAAAAGAAGTAACTGACGCTGACGTTGAAGAGCGTATCGAACGCGAACGCAACAACTTGGCTGAATTGGTTATCAAGGAAGCTGCTGCTGAAAATGGCGACACTGTTGTCATCGACTTCGTTGGTTCTATCGATGGTGTTGAATTTGATGGCGGAAAAGGTGAAAACTTCTCACTTGGACTTGGTTCAGGTCAATTCATCCCTGGTTTCGAAGACCAATTGGTAGGTCACTCAGCTGGCGAAACTGTTGATGTTATCGTAACATTCCCAGAAGACTATCAAGCAGAAGATCTTGCAGGTAAAGAAGCTAAATTCGTAACAACTATCCACGAAGTAAAAGCTAAAGAAGTTCCAGCTCTTGACGATGAACTTGCAAAAGACATCGACGAAGAAGTTGAAACACTTGCTGAATTGAAAGAAAAATACCGTAAGGAATTGGCTGCTGCTAAAGAAGAAGCTTACAAAGATGCAGTTGAAGGTGCAGCAATTGATAAAGCTGTAGAAAACGCTGAAATCGTAGAACTTCCAGAAGAAATGATTCACGAAGAAGTTCACCGCTCAGTAAACGAATTCCTTGGAAACTTGCAACGTCAAGGTATCAACCCTGACATGTACTTCCAAATCACTGGAACTACTCAAGAAGACCTTCACAACCAATACCAAGCAGAAGCTGAGTCACGTACTAAGACTAACCTTGTTATCGAAGCAGTTGCCAAAGCTGAAGGATTTGATGCTTCAGAAGAAGAAATCCAAAAAGAAGTTGAGCAATTGGCTGCAGATTACAACATGGAAGTTGCACAAGTACAAAGCTTGCTTTCAGCTGATATGTTGAAACATGATATCACAATCAAAAAAGCTGTTGAGTTGATCACAAGCACAGCAACAGTTAAATAATATTAATAAACAAAAATCCCACCTGAATTGGTGGGTTTTCTTGTGCACTATTTTCCAAAAATCTCTTTGAGGTCTGCGTCTGTAATCCCAATCATGGCTGGGATGCTGTCCCAGTTTTCTTCGGTCAGGATGTAGGATTGTTCAGTTGCACTTGATGTGGCAGTTTCAGAGATAGCTTGTTGTTTTTCTTCAACATTCTCCAATAAATCACTGAAGCGTTCAATCAGATAGGTTTTTCGGGCAGTTCCGATGTGTTGGGTTGCATAATCGAACGCCTGTAATTCGCCTAGTAAGATAAGTTTGCTTTTGGCGCGAGTAATGGCTGTATAGATGAGATTGCGCTCCAGCATACGTCGGCTAGCACTGGTAATCGGTAGGATGACAACAGGGAACTCACTTCCCTGAGACTTATGGATACTCATGGCATAGGCCAAGCGAATTTTGTACCATTCGTTACGTGGGTAAGAGACCTCGTTGCCATCAAAATCAATGACAATCTCATCTTGCTTCGACTCGGTGTATTTACCAGGAATCAGATCTGTGATGGCTCCTAAATCTCCATTAAAGACATTGATTTCAGCATCGTTGACCAAATGAATGACCTTATCTCCCTTACGATAGTGGCACTGGGGAGCTTCAAAACTGAGTTGGTCTTTTTGTGGTGGGTTCAGGAGGTCTTGCATGAGCTGATTGATAGCATCAATTCCTGCAGTCCCTCGGTACATGGGAGCCAGAACTTGGATATCACGGGCAGGGATACCACTTCTTAGGGCAGCACCTAAGATTTTCTCAATAGTAGCAGGGATATGGGCACTAGCAATTTCAAAGTAGGAACGGTCTGCTTTTTTCTGGGTGAAATCAGCTGGCAGGATACCCTGTCTAATCTGACTAGCTAGGGTAACGATAGTTGATTCTTCGCTTTGTCGATAAATTTTTTCCAAGCGAGTCTGAGGAATCAAGGGAATATGAAGCAGATCCGCTAGAACCTGTCCAGGACTGACAGACGGCAACTGGTCGCTGTCACCCACGATGAGGATCTTGCTGTCAGAAGAGATGTTGGAGAAGAGTTGGTTGGCCAGCCAAGTATCCACCATGGAAAATTCATCTACGATGATAAAGTCAGCATCTAGATAATCTTCCAGATGACTGGTATCATCATCACCTGTCATTCCTAAATGACGGTGTATGGTCGCGCTAGGCAAGCCTGTCAATTCATTCATGCGCCTAGCGGCTCGGCCAGTTGGAGCAGCAAGAAGAATCGGCAGGTTGCTTTTTTTCCTGAGGTCAAGTCCTTCCAAAAGGGCATAAACAGCGATGATACCATTGATAACAGTTGTCTTACCAGTACCAGGTCCACCTGTCAGGATAAAGACCTTGTTCTGGATAGCATCATAGATAGCCTGTTTTTGAATGTTATCATACTCAATCTCCAGATCTTCTTCGACAGTAGCGATATGTTTTTGAATGGTTTCTAAATCATGACTCTTCTGTTTTCCTTTTTCAAGGATACGAACCAAGTGACTGCGGATGCCTTCCTCAGCGAAGAAGAGGCTGTTGTCAAAAATCTTGGTATCAATCTGCTGAACCTTGTCTTCTTCGATCAAGTAGGAGAGCTCTTGGGCTACTTGGCTGGGATCCAGTTCCACGGGGCGGGAAGATTCAAGGAGAGTAAGGGTTTGTTCTAATAAATCCCGTGCTTCAACATAGGTGTCCCCTGTTTCCATACAGGCCTGAAAAAGACTATGAACTAGACCGGCGCGGAAGCGTTCAGGAGCCTGACTTTCGATGCCTAGTTCTTCCGCTAGTTGGTCAGCAATGGTAAAGCCCAAACCCTTGATATCCTCAACCAGCTGGTAGGGATAATTTTCAACCACATCAAGGGTTTCTTCCTTGTAAAAGTCTTGAATCTGAAAGGCTAGTTTGTTGGGAATGCCGTAGTTGGCAAGTTTGGCCAAAACCATCTCGGTTCCGTAGTTGAGGCGGAGAGTAGAGACGAAAGTCTCGCGATTTTTGGCAGAGAGTCCTGCGATACCTTCTAACTTTTCTGGGTATTGCAAAATTTCGTCAATGGTATTTTCGCCATAGGTATCCACAATTTTCTGAGCAGTCTTGAGACCAATCCCCTTGAAATGGCTACTTGAAAAGTACTTAACCAAGCCCTTGCTAGTTGGTTTTGCGCGTTCATATCGGCTGATTTGCAGTTGCTCCCCATACTTGGAGTGCTGGACAATTTGTCCCCAAAAAGTATAGTCTTCTCCCTCAATCACATCAGCCATGGTGCCAGTAACAATGATTTCAAAATCATCAAAATCCTCTGCGTCCGTATCTTCGATTTCTAGGAGGAGGATGCGATAAAAATTGCTGGGATTTTCAAAAATAATCCGTTCAATGGTTCCTGAAAAATAAACTTCCATAAGATTCCTTTGCATAAATAGGTGAGAGTTAATACTCTTCGAAAATCAAATTCAAACCACGTCAGCTTCGCCTTGCCGTACTCAAGTACAGCCTGCGGCTAGCTTCCTAGTTTGCTCTTTGATTTTCATTGAGTATAACTTTGTTTCTATCCTAGTTAGACTGGGTAGAGAATAATCATCTTCTTACGATAGAAGAAGAGGCTGAGATTCTTGATTCTCGGCCTCTTAGGTCTCTTAAAATGTTCCGATACGGGTGATTGGCCAGAAGCGGAATTTAGCTTCCCCTGTGATATCTTTTGCTTTGAAGGTACCTACGTGGCGGCTGTCGCTCGAAACCAAGCGGTCATCTCCGAGGAGAAGGTATTCTCCTTCTGGGACAGTAAAGCTAAAATTGGTGTTGTAGTTGACATCAACTGTGAAGGCTTGGGCTTTTTCAGCAATACTTCTAAAGAAAGTTCCTTTATTTCCTTCAAAACCCTTGCCTGAATAGGTGCTTTGGAGTTTGTCATTCTTGAAACGTTTGATGTAGTCAGCTAGATAAGGTTCGTCCGTCTCTTTGTCATTGATGTAAAGTTTATCGTTTTCGTAACGGATGGTATCGCCAGGCATTCCGATGACACGTTTGACAATGTCCTTATTGCCATCTTCCTCATGGGCAACCACGATATCAAAACGGTCAATAGGGAGATGCTTAACAACAAAGAGGATTTCGCCATCCGCTAGGGTAGGATCCATGGAATGCCCTTCTACGCGAACATTGCTCCAAAAAAAGATACGACTTAAAGCTAGTAATGACAGAATTAGGAGGAACAATCCCCACTCTTTTAGGAAATGTTTAAATGAATTCATAACTTACCTTTCTAAGCGTTTTTTCGCTTTTTCAGTATTTTTAAAGTGCAGTTTGGCGCAGAAGTTGAGTCCCTGCATACCATAGGCTTGCAAAATCTGGCTAGCCACCTTATCAGAAGCCGTTCCAGCTCCACTTGGAAGTTGATAGCCCAGTTCTCGTCCTAGATTTTCAAGATTTTCCAGAAAGAGATCACGCGCAATGATGGAAGAAACTGCGACAGCCAAGTATTTGCCCTCAGCCTTTTCTTCTAAGCTGATAGGATTGCTGAAACGATTGGCCTCTTGTGCCAAGTACTTGTCATAATTTTTAGAACTGGTAAAGGCATCAATCACAATTTTCTCAGGCTGAATACCTTTTTGAAGGAGGAGATAGATAGCCTGATTATGGAGGGCAACCTTAACCGAAACAGCGTTGTAGCGGTCCCCGATGACTTCGTTGTACTTGCTTGGTGAGAGAAGTAGTGCCTGGTGCTGGATTTTTTCCTTGAGGATAGGGGCAATCTGACGAATCTTTTGGTCGGTCAGAGTTTTAGAATCTCCCACACCGAGTTTTCGCAAGAAGTCGTGCTGGTCAGGTGTGACAAAGGAAGCCACAACTGCAAGTCCACCAAAGTAGGAACCATTTCCAACCTCATCCGTCCCAATCAAAGGAAGATTTTGCCCCCTGGTTTCCTCTACAACCTGATAGCCAAAGAAACGAGCGTATTTCTCAGCTCCTTCACCCTGAAGCAAGACCTTTCCAGAAGTATAGATAGAAACGGTTGCTTGAGGCAGTTTCAAAAAGTAGCGAATATAGGGGTTTTTACTGGGAGCCAGACTAGTTTGATAGTGTTCAAGAAAAGCCTGAATCTCCTTTTCGCTTGGTGTGAGTGTTATACTTGCCATAGTTTCTATTGTACCATAAAAGCAGGCAAATTTGTAAAAACTGACAAAATTAGCGAATTTTGGTATAATATCGTGAGGTGAATTTTATGGCAAATCTAAATCGATTCAAATTTACATTCGGGAAAAAATCATTAACCTTGACAAGCGAGCATGATAACCTTTTTATGGAGGAAATCGCCAAGGTTGCGACAGAAAAATACCAAGCAATTAAAGAACAAATGCCTAGTGCAGACGATGAAACAATCGCTCTTTTGTTGGCAGTCAACTGTTTGTCAACTCAACTCAGTCGTGAGATTGAATTTGACGATAAGGAGCAAGAATTAGAAGAACTCCGTCACAAGCTTGTGACTTGTAAGCAAGAACAGAGCAAGATTGAGGATTCCTTATGATTTCACTCCTTCTTCTATTGGTCTTGGCTTGGGGATTTTATATCGGCTATCGGAGAGGCCTGCTCTTGCAGGTTTATTACCTGATTTCAGCCATGGCATCGGCTTTTGTGGCTGGCCAGTTTTATAAGGGACTTGGAGAGCAATTTCATTTGTTGGTCCCTTATGCAAATCCGCAGGAAGGTCAGGGAACTTTCTTTTTCCCATCGGATCAACTCTTTCAGTTGGATAAGGTCTTTTACGCAGGTATCGGCTACTTGTTGGTTTTCGGGGTTGTCTATAGCATCGGTCGTTTGCTTGGTCTCCTTTTGCACTTACTTCCTAGTAAAAAACTGGGTGGCAAGTTGTTCCAAGTTTCAGCAGGTATCTTGTCCATGTTGGTGACCTTATTTGTCTTGCAAATGGCCTTGACAATCTTGGCGACCATTCCCATGGCGGCTATACAAAATCCTCTTGAAAAGAGTATCGTCGCAAAACACATCATCCAGAGCATACCGGTAACAACCAGTTGGCTCAAACAAATCTGGGTGACAAATTTAATCGGATAAAAAGGGCAGGAATTTTCCTAGCCCTTTGTTTACAGATTGACTAGAATCTATCAGAATGTAAAAAGCTACCACACCTAGACATTCAAAGACAAGGAAATAAAGATGAATAAGAAAATATTAGAAACATTAGAGTTCAATAAGGTCAAGGCCTTGTTTGAACCCCATTTGTTGACCGAGCAGGGCTTGGAGCAATTGAGACAACTGGTTCCGACTGCCAAAGCAGATAAAATCAAACAGGCTTTTGCTGAGATGAAGGAAATGCAGGCTCTTTTCGTCGAGCAACCACATTTTACGATTCTTGCAACCAAGGAAATCGCAGGAGTCTGCAAGCGTTTGGAGATGGGGGCGGACCTCAATATTGAGGAGTTCCTGCTCTTGAAGCGCGTGCTTCTTGCCAGCCGAGAACTGCAAAGTTTTTACGCCAATCTGGAAAATGTCAGCTTGGAAGAATTAGCCCTCTGGTTTGAGAAATTACATGATTTTCCGCAATTACAAGGAAATCTCCAAGCCTTTAATGATGCAGGTTTCATTGAAAATTTTGCCAGTGAAGAATTGGCGCGCATCCGTCGAAAAATCCATGATAGCGAGAGTCAGGTACGCGATGTTTTACAGGACTTGCTCAAGCAAAAAGCGCAGATGTTGACAGAAGGGATTATTGCCAGCAGAAATGGCCGTCAGGTTTTACCAGTCAAAAACACCTACCGCAATAAGATTGCAGGGGTCGTTCATGATATTTCTGCTAGTGGAAACACCGTCTATATCGAACCCCGTGAGGTGGTCAAACTGAGCGAAGATATTGCTAGTCTTCGAGCAGATGAGCGCTATGAAATGCTTCGCATTCTCCAAGAAATTTCTGAACGTGTCCGCCCTCATGTGGCTGATATTGCTAATGATGCTTGGATTATCGGCCATCTGGACTTGATTCGTGCCAAGGTTCGATTTATCCAAGAAAGGCAAGCAGTCGTTCCTCAGCTATCAGAAAATCAAGAGATTCAACTGCTCCATGTCTGCCATCCTTTGGTCAAAAATGCCGTCGCAAATGATGTCCATTTTGGTCAAGATTTAACAGCGATTGTTATTACAGGTCCCAATACAGGTGGGAAGACCATCATGCTTAAAACTCTGGGCTTGACGCAGATTATGGCCCAGTCTGGTTTGCCGATTTTAGCAGACAAGGGAAGTCGTGTGGGTATTTTTGAAGAAATCTTTGCCGATATTGGAGATGAGCAATCTATTGAGCAGAGCTTGTCTACCTTCTCTAGCCACATGACCAATATTGTGGATATTCTTGGCAAGGTCAACCAACATTCACTCTTGCTCTTGGATGAGTTAGGAGCTGGTACAGATCCTCAAGAAGGAGCCGCTCTTGCTATGGCTATTCTGGAAGACCTTCGCCTGCGTCAAGTCAAGACCATGGCGACGACCCACTATCCGGAACTCAAGGCCTACGGTATTGAGACAGCCTTTGTGCAAAATGCCAGTATGGAGTTTGATACTGCGACTCTTCGCCCGACCTATCGCTTTATGCAGGGTGTGCCTGGCCGAAGCAATGCTTTTGAAATTGCTAAACGTTTAGGTCTATCTGAAGTTATCGTAGGAGATGCCAGTCAGCAGGTCGATCAGGACAATGATGTCAACCGAATCATTGAACAACTGGAAGAGCAGACGCTTGAAAGTCGTAAACGCTTGGACAATATCCGTGAGGTGGAGCAAGAAAATCTCAAGATGAATCGTGCTCTCAAAAAACTTTACAACGAACTCAATCGTGAAAAGGAAACCGAGCTTAACAAAGCGCGTGAACAAGCTGCTGAGATTGTGGATATGGCCCTAAGTGAAAGTGACCAGATTCTCAAAAATCTCCACAGTAAATCTCAACTCAAACCCCACGAAATCATTGAAGCCAAGGCCAAGCTGAAAAAATTGGCTCCTGAAAAAGTAGACTTGTCCAAAAACAAGGTCCTTCAAAAGGCCAAGAAAAAACGAGCTCCAAAGGTGGGAGATGATATCGTGGTGCTCAGTTACGGACAGCGTGGTACCTTGACCAGTCAACTCAAGGACGGCCGCTGGGAAGCCCAAGTCGGTTTGATTAAGATGACCTTAGAAGAGAAAGAGTTTGATCTTGTTCAAGCCCAGCAAGAAAAGCAAATCAAGAAGAAACAAGTCAATGTTGTGAAACGAACTTCTGGTCGTGGCCCACAAGCCAGACTGGACCTTCGAGGCAAACGTTATGAAGAAGCCATGAATGAGCTAGATGCCTTTATAGACCAAGCCTTGCTTAATAATATGGCTCAAGTTGATATCATCCATGGTATCGGAACAGGTGTCATCCGTGAAGGTGTCACCAAATATCTACAAAGAAACAAACATGTCAAGAATTTCGGCTATGCCCCACAAAATGCTGGAGGCAGTGGTGCGACTATTGTCACCTTTAAAGGATAAGAAGTATTTCGGAATTCATAAAGTAAAAACTGTTGAACTAATTTTTACTAATAAACACATTGACAAAAGCCAACATTTTTTGTAAAATAAGAATCAATTAAATACCAACACCGAATGAAGTTTAATAGAAGTGGTAAATCGTTTGATTTTCCATGACTGTAAATGGACGGAACTCTGGAGAGACCGTAAAGGCACCGAAGGGGCAAGGCAGGCAACTGCTCAAACTCTCAGGTAAAAGGACAGAGCTAGGATAGACCGCTTTTTAGCATTTATCTAAGCATTCCAGAGTACATGTATCTTGCATGTGCTCTTTCTTTTGGGGTTGAAAAGATAGGAGAAGGAATGTTAGAATTGCTTAAATCAATCGATGCTTTTGCTTGGGGCCCACCCCTCTTGATTCTCTTGGTCGGGACAGGGATTTACCTAACTGCTCGTCTAGGACTTTTGCAGGTTTTGCGTCTGCCCAAGGCCTTCCAGCTTATTTTTACCAAGGATAAGGGACATGGTGATGTATCCAGTTTTGCGGCCTTGTGTACAGCACTCGCAGCGACAGTTGGTACGGGAAATATTATCGGGGTGGCGACGGCTATCAAGGTCGGTGGCCCAGGAGCCCTCTTTTGGATGTGGATGGCTGCTTTCTTTGGGATGGCTACCAAGTATGCGGAAGGACTACTAGCTATCAAATACCGTACCAAGGACGACCATGGTGCAGTGGCGGGAGGCCCCATGCACTATATCCTTCTAGGGATGGGAGAAAAGTGGCGTCCCCTTGCCATCTTCTTTGCCCTGGCAGGTGTGTTAGTAGCTTTATTGGGAATCGGGACCTTCACTCAAGTTAACTCGATTACAGAATCTATCCAAAATACGACGACTATTTCGCCAGCTATTACCGCTCTCGTTTTGTCTGTCTTTGTAGCGATTGCAGTCTTTGGTGGCCTCAAGTCCATTTCTAAGGTTTCAACTACTGTTGTTCCTTTTATGGCTATTATTTATATCTTGGGAACTCTTACAGTTATTTTCTTTAATATTGGGAAAATCCCTGCCACAATCGCTTTAATATTGACATCGGCTTTTAGTCCGGTTGCTGCAGTAGGTGGATTTGCCGGTGCCAGCATTCGGATGGCTATTCAAAATGGTGTGGCGCGTGGTGTGTTTTCAAATGAGTCTGGTCTGGGTTCTGCTCCCATTGCAGCAGCTGCAGCTAAGACAAATGAACCGGTAGAGCAAGGCTTGATTTCCATGACAGGAACCTTTATTGACACCCTCATTATCTGTACTCTGACTGGTTTGACCATCTTGGTGACTGGTGTTTGGAGTGGTGATTTGAATGGGGTTGCCTTGACTCAGTCAGCCTTCTCAACAGTCTTTTCACACTTTGGACCTGCCCTTTTGACCATCTTCCTTGTACTCTTTGCCTTTACAACGATTCTAGGTTGGAACTATTACGGAGAACGTTGTTTCGAGTTTCTCTTTGGGGTTCGCTTTATCTGGCTCTACCGTGTGGTCTTTGTACTCATGGTCTTGTTGGGAGGATTTATCGAGTTGGATATGGTTTGGATTATCGCAGATATTGTCAATGCCTTGATGGCTCTGCCGAACTTGATTGCCCTCTTAGTTTTATCGCCAGTCGTTATTGCTGAGACTAAAAAGTATTTTAATAAATAATGAAATCACACATCGCGTGTGATTTTTTGCTTTCATAAAAAATTTCTATCAGTGTAATTTAAAATATATATTATACACGGTATAGAATCTGTGATAGACTAGATTTCAACAACATGAAAAGAGGTTTTATGATGACAACATTTACAATTCATACAGTCGAATCAGCACCAGCAGAAGTGAAAGAAGTTCTTGAAACAGTAGAAAAAGATAACAATGGCTATATTCCCAACCTAATCGGTCTCTTGGCTAATGCACCAACTGCTTTAGAAGCCTACAGAACTGTCGGAGCCATCAATCGTCGTAACAGCTTGACGCCTGTTGAGCGTGAAGTAGTGCAAATCACGGCAGCTGTGACCAATGGTTGTGCCTTCTGTGTCGCAGGTCACACCGCCTTTTCCATCAAACAAATCCAGATGAACGATGATCTTCTGCAAGCCCTCCGCAATCGTACTCCAATTGAAACAGATCCTAAATTGGACACCCTAGCTAAGTTTACCTTGGCAGTTATCAATACCAAGGGTCGTGTAGGAGATGAAGCCTTAGCTGAGTTTTTAGAAGCAGGCTACACCCAACAAAATGCCTTGGATGTGGTTCTTGGTGTCAGCCTAGCAAGCCTCTGTAACTATGCCAACAACCTAGCCAATACACCAATTAACCCAGAATTGCAACCTTATGCTTAATTCATATCTGAGTAAAAATGAAGTCTAAAATAATTGGACTTCGTTTTTTTAAATCCTCATTTAAGCGCTTTTATGCTATACTGAAACTAACATGATTATTGGAGGTTAGGATGAAAAAACTCCCCTTAGTATTTTCTGGTTGTTTGCTAGGTTTGGCAGGAGCTGGAAATCTTATTTTAGATACGTTGCCGGTTCTGTCCCATCTTTTTAGTCTGACAGGTTTGGTTTTGTGGACTTACTTTCTAATTCTGCATCTCTTTAATTGGAAAGAAACCAAGCAAGAATTGACCAAGCCCCCTCTTTTGTCAGGAATGGCCACCTTTCCCATGGCTGGGATGATTTTATCTACCTATGTTTTTCGCGTCTTCCCTCATCTTCCTTTGGTAGCGCAAGGGCTCTGGTGGTTTTCATTTCTCTTGGATTTGGCCTTGATTGCTGGTTTCACCATCAAGTTTGCTTATCCGGGTCGGAGGGTTCATGCGACTCCTAGCTGGACGGTTCTCTATGTTGGGATAGCAGTGGCAGCTTTGACCTATCCTCTTGTCGGTATCATCGAAATTGCCTATGCAACCTTGAGTTTTGGTTTTCTCCTAACCTTCTATCTCTATCCACTTATTTATAGTGATTTAAAGAAAACTCCACTCCCACTAGCCCTGCTTGGACAGGAAGGAATCTACTGTGCTCCCTTTTCTTTACTTTTGGCTTCTCTGGTTCGAGTTGGAGGTGCCAGCCTACCGACTTGGATCTTAGTTGTTATGATTTTGTCTTCCCAATCCTTCTTTTTCTTTGTTTTGACTCGCCTGCCCAATATTTTAAAACAAGGTTTTCAACCAGCCTTCTCAGCCCTCACTTTCCCAACCATTATCACAGCTACTTCGCTCAAGATGGCTCAGGGAATCTTGAAACTTCCATTTCTGGATTATCTGGTATTGACTGAAACCGCTATTTGCTTAATTATTTTAGTCTTTGTATTAGGATCTTATCTGAATTGGTTACGAAAAAAGGTTTAGCTAGAAATAGCTAAACCTTATTTTTATGGTTTGATAACTTCAGCTCCACCCATGTATGGACGAAGTGCTTCTGGGATGGTCACAGAACCATCTTCATTTTGGTAGTTTTCAAGAATAGCAGCCACTGTACGTCCAACTGCAAGTCCAGAACCGTTCAAGGTATGGAGGAGTTTCACCTTGCCGTCTGCTTCATCACGGTAACGGATTTGGGCACGACGGGCTTGGAAATCTTCTGTGTTTGAACAACTTGAGATTTCACGGTAGGTATTTTGCGCTGGAATCCAAACTTCCAAGTCGTAAGTCTTAGCAGCTGAGAAGCCCATATCTCCAGTAGAGAGAGCAACGACACGGTATGGAAGGTTGAGTTTTTGAAGGATATTTTCAGCATTTGCTGTCATTTTTTCCAATTCTTCGTAAGATTCTTCTGGTTTGGCAAATTTAACCATTTCAACCTTGTGGAATTGGTGCAAACGAATCAAGCCACGAGTATCACGACCAGCTGAACCAGCCTCAGAACGGAATGAAGGACTCATAGCAGTGAAGTAGATTGGCAGGTCTTTACCGTCCAGGATTTCATCACGGTAGTAGTTTGTTAGAGGAACCTCAGCTGTAGGAATAAGGACATAATTGCTGTCGCTGAGTTCAAAAGTGTCTTCCTTGAATTTTGGATATTGACCAGTCCCAAACATAGAATCGTGGTTAACCATGTAAGGCGTGATGACTTCAGTATAGCCTTCTTTGCCATGTTCATCCAACATAAAGTTGTAGATAGCACGTTCCAAACGAGCACCGAGGCCTTTATAGAAGAGGAAGCGAGCGCCTGTTACCTTACCACCGCGTTCCCAGTCAAGGATACCAAGGTCTTCACCAAGATCCCAGTGAGCTTTTGGCTCGAAGTCAAACTCGCGTGGAGTACCCCAACGGCGAACTTCCACATTGTCGTCTTCGTCAGCTCCAACAGGAACGCTGTCAGCTGGGATATTTGGAAGAGTCGTTGTAAATTCTGTCAATTTAGCATCGATTTCTGCCAATTCAGCATCCAAGGCTTTGACTTCAGCAGATAGATTTTGCATGGCAGCAATCTTGTCATCTGCATTTTCCTTGTTGCGTTTGGCTTGGGCAATCTCAGCAGAAACTGTGTTGCGTTCTGCTTTGAGAGTTTCAACTTTGACCAAGATGTCACGACGTTTAGCATCGATTTCTTTCATCTCATTCAAGACAGCAGCATCTACACCACGTGTAGCCAATTTTTCTGCGACAGCATCAAAGTCTGTACGAATACGTTTGATATCTAACATAAAAACTCCTTTATGAAAAAAGCACACCTGACAAAGCGTTGGAGTGGCAGGGCCACGGTTCCATCCAACTTCACAGGAGTGCACTTGATTGTGTATGCAATTGTTACTAACGGTAGAATTTCACCTATCCCTCCTATCTGCTCGCAGCATCCGCAGACTTTCTGAAAGAAGAAGATAACCTACTTATCCGTTGCTATGATTATACTAAAGTTTCTACTTTTTTGCAAATAGATTTTTAAATTTTTGACCAATGGTCTGGAGTAGAGTCGGAAGTTTCACGACCTTGTCATTGCCCAGTTTTTCACGAGCAATTTTGAGAATGGCACCTGAGTCTTTTGAAGCAAAGAGGAATTTTCCTCTGTCTGTAAAGACTTCGAAGTGGCGACTGATTTTTCGCCCAGTGACATTTGCCCCAATTTGGTTGATATGGCTCCAAGGAATCTGGATAAATTGTTCAACATTGACATCGGGGTAAAATTCCAAAGCCTGATCTCCGACAAGGAATTTCCCAACTTTCCCAGCTATAGAGAGGTAGGAGGTGCCTGTCGTATTGAGGAGCACTGTTTTGTTAAGTGATTGAGCCATGCTTAGTCTTCCTTACTTTCACCGAAAAAGGCATTGTAGAGGGCTTTAATAGCTGCTTTCTCTTGGTCCTTATGGACAACAAACATGATAGATACTTCACTAGAACCTTGAGACATCATCTGGATGTTGATCTTATTTTCAGATAGAGCACGTGTCGCAGTAGCAGTTACTCCGATATGGCTCTTCATCTTTTCTCCAACAATCATAATGATTGAAAGGTCGTGCTCGATTTCTGCATGGTCTACTTCAGCCTTTTGAACCAACTGACGAAGGATTTCTTCTTCCTTGATAGGAGTTAGTTCGCGAGAACGGAGGATGATTGAAAGATCGTCGATACCTGTTGGCATATGTTCCCAACCGATGTTAAGATCTTCAAGGATTTGAAGAACCTTGCGTCCAAATCCAACCTCACGGTTCATGAGGTATTTAGACATGTTGATGCTGACAAAGCCTGAGTCACCAGCAATTCCCACAACTGGAAATTCATCACTACTATGTTTTAGAACGATACGAGTACCTGGGTGGTCAGGGTTGTTGGTATTCTTGATAACCAGAGGAATTTTTCCTCGGTAGGCAGGTAGAAGGGCTTCGTCATGAAGGACTGAGAAGCCTGCATAGGCCAACTCACGCATTTCACGGTAGGTCAACTCTGGGATAGAGTGTGGTTGGTGAATGATTCCTGGGTGAGCCGCAAAGATACCATCAACGTCTGTAAAGTTTTCATAGAGGTCTGCCTTAACACCGGCAGCAATGATAGAACCTGTAATGTCTGATCCTCCACGTGAGAAGGTACAGATTTGATTTTCCTTGGTAACTCCAAAGAAACCAGGAATGACAAGGACCTCATTTGTATTTGTCAATTCTTCAATCTTATCATAACTTGATGGAATGATGCGAGCGTGACCAGGTTCACTTGTGACCACAATACCAGCTTCTCTAGGGTGAACATAGCGTGCATCGATCCCGTTTTGATTAAAGTAGGCAGCAATCAATTTAGCATTGTTATTTTCACCGGCTGCTAGGAAAGTATCGTAGAGAAATTCGTTTTCTTCGATAGGAAGAGTGGCTAAGGCACGAATGCTTTTAGAAATTTTTTCTAGCACAGCTGGTTTAAGACCTAGTTCACTAACCATAGCAGCATAGCGGTCGATAATCCAGTTTTGACTCTTACTAATATCGTTACCAGCAACATAGTCGCGGTAGTATTTAATTAAGGCATCCGTAACCTTAGTATCTTCAGCATTGCGTTTTCCTGGTGCAGAAACAACTACAAAACGACGCTCTGGATCGCTTTTGACGATGTTTAAAACTTTTTCTAATTGACTAGCAGAGGCAAGAGAGCTACCTCCAAATTTAACAACTTTCATAAGAACTCCTAAAGTAAGTATTTTATACGATTATAGCAGAAAGAAAGCCTTTTTTCAATGAAGAAAATAAGATGCTTTCTAGTATAAAGCGAGCCTTTCTAATCGGCTGAGACACTTTCAGTTGATTTTTTCTTGCTTTCTGATTTTAAAAAAGATATACTTTGGAAATAAAATAATTTAAACTGCTTATAAAATAAAAAGGAGCCCAGATGGAACACATTACTTATCAGCTTGAAGAGGATTTGGCAATTCTTACCTTGAATCGTCCCGAGGTCGCAAATGGTTTTCATATTCCTATGTGTGAGGAGATTTTAGAAGCTTTGACTTTGGCAGAAGAGGATCCGGCTGTGCATTTTGTCTTAATCAACGCGAATGGCAAAGTCTTCTCTGTTGGGGGAGATTTGGTTGAGATGAAGCGAGCAGTCGATGAGGATGATATTCCATCATTGACGAAAATCGCAGAATTAGTCAATACTATTTCTTATAAAATCAAGCAAATTGCTAAACCTGTCTTGATGGAGGTTGATGGGGCAGTTGCAGGTGCCGCAGCAAATATGGCTGTTGCTGCAGATTTCTGTCTGGCAACGGATAAGGCTAAATTTATCCAAGCCTTTGTTGGAGTTGGTTTGGCTCCAGATGCAGGTGGGATTCATCTCTTGAGTCGAAGTATTGGTGTGACGCGTGCTGCTCAATTAGCTATGACAGGTGAGGCTTTGAATGCAGAAAAAGCTCTAGAGTGGGGGCTAGTTTACCGCGTTTCTGAAGCTGATAAGTTAGATAAAACCAGAGAACAGCTTCTAAAAAAATTAAGACGTGGTTCAAGCAATTCCTATGCTGCCATTAAGAAGTTGATTTGGGAGAGCCAATTCAAAGATTGGCAAGATTATGCTACTTTAGAACTGAACCTACAGGAATCCTTAGCTCAAACAGAGGATTTCAAAGAGGGAGTTCGGGCTCATTCGGAAAGAAGACGGCCTAAATTTACAGGAAAATAAAAAAATACTTGCACCATTCTTTGAACTTTGATATAATTCTTTTGTCAAATGTTTTGATTCTAAAAGTTTTTTTGAAAAGGAGGGAAGGAAAGATTGGACTACCAACGAATTAATGAATATTTAACATCTATATTTAACAATGTCCTCGTTATTGAGGAAGTTAGCTTGAGGGGTAGTCGTTTCAAGGATATCTCCATCAAAGAAATGCATACGATTGATGTGATTGGAAAAGTTCCAGATGTGACACCAAGTCAAGTGTCAAAAGAGTTGATGGTGACTCTTGGGACAGTTACGACTAGTTTGAATAATCTCGAACGCAAGGGTTACATTGAACGCATTCGTTCAGAACATGATCGACGTGTGGTACATCTGCATTTGACAAAGAAAGGTCGCTTGGTTCATAGGCTACATAAACGCTTCCACAAGGCCATGGTTGAAAAAATCATTGATGGTATGAGTAAGCAAGAAATGGAGGTTATGAGCAAAGGTTTGACTAATCTTTATCAATTTTTGGAGGATTTGAGATAATGGCTTTTGCAAAAATAAGCCAGGTTGCTCATTATGTGCCAGAGCAAGTGGTTACAAATCATGATTTGGCTCAGATTATGGATACCAATGATGAGTGGATTTCAAGTCGGACGGGAATACGACAAAGGCATATTTCAAGAACAGAATCTACTAGTGATTTGGCTACAGAGGTTGCCAAGAAACTGATTGCAAAAGCTGGAATCACAGGAGAAGAGCTGGATTTTATCATTCTAGCTACCATTACTCCAGATTCGATGATGCCCTCTACAGCTGCTCGTGTCCAAGCTAATATTGGTGCTAATAAGGCCTTTGCTTTTGACCTAACAGCTGCTTGTAGTGGATTTGTATTTGCTCTTTCAACTGCTGAAAAGTTTATCGCTTCTGGTCGCTTTCAAAAAGGCTTGGTGATTGGTAGTGAAACCCTCTCTAAAGCAGTCGATTGGTCAGACCGATCAACAGCTGTTTTGTTTGGAGATGGTGCTGGTGGTGTCTTGTTAGAAGCTAGCGAGCAAGAGCATTTCTTGGCAGAGGGTCTCAATAGTGATGGGAGTCGTAGCGAGTGTCTAACTTATGGACATTCAGGCTTGCATTCTCCGTTTTCAGATCAAGAAAGTGCAGATTCATTTTTGAAGATGGATGGACGCGCAGTCTTTGATTTTGCTATTCGGGATGTAGCCAAGTCTATCAAGCAGACTATTGAAGAATCTCCTGTAGAGGCGACAGACTTGGATTATCTGCTACTTCATCAGGCTAATGACCGTATCTTGGATAAAATGGCTAAAAAAATTGGTGTTAACCGAGACAAACTTCCAGCCAATATGATGGAATATGGCAATACCAGTGCAGCCAGTATCCCGATTTTACTTTCAGAGTGTGTAGAACAAGGCCTCATCCGTTTAGATGGTAGCCAGACTGTTCTACTATCAGGCTTCGGTGGAGGCTTGACATGGGGCACGCTCATTCTTACAATTTAGGTAATCATGTGGTGAACACATTGTTATAAAAAAACTATTTATTTTAAAGGAGTCCTATCATGGCAGTATTTGAAAAAGTACAAGAAATTATCGTTGAAGAACTTGGGAAAGACGCATCAGAAGTAACACTTGAATCAACTTTTGATGATTTGGACGCAGATTCATTGGACTTGTTCCAAGTAATCTCAGAAATCGAAGATGCTTTTGATATCCAAATCGAAGCAGAAGATGACTTGAAAACAGTTGGTGACTTGGTTGCCTATGTTGAAGAGCAAACAAAATAAACAGAATATAAATAGAAGGAGTAGGGAAACCCGCTCCCTCTTGTTTAGGCAATAGTTTGATTGTCAAATTATGACGGTATCGAACTATTACGTAAGCAAGAAACGATGGAGGCACTATGAAAACGCGTATTACAGAATTATTGAATATTGATTATCCTATTTTCCAAGGAGGAATGGCCTGGGTTGCTGATGGTGATTTGGCAGGAGCTGTTTCTAAGGCTGGAGGACTAGGGATTATCGGTGGAGGGAATGCCCCTAAAGAAATTGTCAAGGCAAATATTGATAAAATCAAATCATTGACTGATAAACCCTTTGGTGTCAACATCATGCTCTTGTCTCCCTTTGTGGAAGATATTGTAGACCTCGTTATAGAGGAAGGTGTTAAAGTAGTGACAACAGGCGCAGGAAATCCAAGCAAATACATGGAACGTTTCCATGAGGCTGGTATTACAGTTATTCCAGTTGTACCAAGTGTTGCCCTAGCAAAACGCATGGAAAAAATCGGAGCAGACGCTGTCATTGCAGAAGGAATGGAAGCTGGGGGACACATTGGAAAATTAACAACCATGACCTTGGTGCGCCAGGTAGCTGCAGCTGTATCCATTCCTGTTATTGCTGCAGGAGGGATTGCAGATGGTGAAGGTGCTGCGGCTGGCTTTATGCTAGGTGCAGAGGCCGTTCAGGTTGGAACGCGTTTTGTCGTTGCAAAAGAGTCTAATGCCCATCCAAATTATAAGGCTAAGATATTAAAAGCTAGAGATATTGATACTACGATTTCAGCTCAACACTTTGGACATGCTGTTCGTGCTATTAAAAATCAGTTGACTCGTGATTTTGAACAAGCTGAAAAAGATGCCTTTAAACAAGAAAATCCAGATTTAGAAATTTTTGAACAAATGGGAGCAGGTGCTCTAGCCAAAGCGGTTGTTCACGGAGATGTGGATGGTGGATCTGTTATGGCAGGTCAAATTGCAGGCCTTGTTTCCAAAGAAGAAACCGTTGAAGAAATCATAAAAGATTTGTATTACGGAGCAGCTAAGAAAATTCAAGAAGAAGCCTCTCGTTGGGCAGGAGTTGTAAGAAATGACTAAAACAGCCTTTTTATTTGCTGGTCAAGGTGCCCAGTATCTAGGTATGGGACGGGAACTCTATAATCAGTATCCGATTGTCAAAGAAACGATTGATCAAGCGAGTCAGGTACTCGGTTATGATTTGCGTTATCTTATTGATACGGAAGAAGAAAAACTCAATCAGACCCGCTATACGCAACCAGCCATTCTAGCAACTTCAGTTGCGATTTACCGTTTATTGAAAGAAAAGGGCTATCAGCCTGATATGGTTGCTGGTTTGTCTCTTGGAGAATACTCTGCCTTGGTGGCCAGCGGTGCCTTGGATTTTGAAGATGCGGTAGCCGTGGTTGCTAAGCGTGGCGCCTATATGGAAGAAGCGGCTCCTGCTGGCTCTGGTAAGATGGTGGCAGTTCTCAATACGCCAGTAGAGGTTATTGAAGAAGTCTGTCAAAAAGCTTCTGAACTTGGAGTGGTTACTCCAGCCAACTATAATACATCTGCACAAATCGTGATTGGAGGAGAAGTGGTTGCAGTTGATCGAGCTGTTGAACTCTTGCAAGAAGCAGGTGCCAAACGCTTGATTCCTCTCAAGGTTTCAGGACCTTTTCATACAGCTTTATTGGAAACTGCTAGTCAAAAATTAGCTCAAGCACTGACAGAGGTTGAGTTTTCTGACTTTGCTTGTCCTTTGGTTGGCAATACAGAAGCAAAGGTTATGAAAAAAGAACGAATTGCAGAACTCTTAACTCGTCAGGTCAAGGAGCCAGTTCGTTTCTATGAAAGTATTGCTCTTATGCAAGAAGCAGGCGTAACCAACTTTATCGAGATTGGACCGGGGAAAGTCTTGTCAGGCTTTGTCAAAAAAATTGATAAGACCGCTAAACTAGCCACTGTTGAAGATCAGGCTAGCTTGGAAGCCTTGCTAGAAAACAAGTAATCCCTTCTCCCATAAATACAAGAGGAAACAGGAGAAAAGAATGCAACTAAAAAATAAAAATATCTTTATTACAGGTTCGAGTCGTGGAATTGGTCTTGCCATTGCCCACAAGTTTGCTCGGGCAGGAGCCAATATTGTTTTAAACAGTCGTGGGGCAATCTCAGAGGATTTGTTAACTGAGTTTTCAAACTATGGTGTCAAGGTGGTTCCTATATCAGGAGACGTGTCAGATTTTGCAGACGCTAAGCGTATGGTTGATCAAGCTATTGCAGAGATGGGGTCAGTAGATGTTTTGGTCAACAATGCAGGGATTACCCAAGATACCCTTATGCTCAAGATGACAGAAGCAGATTTTGAAAAAGTGCTCAAGGTTAACTTGACTGGTGCCTTTAACATGACACAATCAGTCTTAAAATCGATGATGAAAGCCAGAGAAGGTGCTATCATTAATATGTCTAGTGTTGTTGGTTTGATGGGAAATATCGGTCAAGCTAACTATGCAGCTTCTAAGGCTGGTTTGATTGGTTTTACCAAGTCTGTGGCGCGTGAAGTGGCCAATCGCAATATCAGGGTTAATGCTATTGCACCTGGAATGATTGAGTCCGATATGACAGCTGTTCTATCAGACAAGGTAAAAGATGCTATGCTGGCACAAATTCCTATGAAAGAATTTGGGCAAGCAGAGCAGGTTGCAGATTTGACAGTATTTTTAGCAGGCCAAGATTATCTAACTGGTCAAGTGGTTGCCATTGATGGTGGCTTAAGTATGTAGCAGAAGCTAGAGGTGAAAAAGATGAAACTAAATCGCGTAGTAGTAACAGGTTATGGAGTAACATCTCCAATCGGAAATACACCAGAAGAATTTTGGAATAGTTTGACAACTGGAAAAATCGGAATTGGTCCAATTACAAAATTTGATCATAGTGACTTTGATGTGCATAATGCAGCAGAAATCCAAGATTTTCCTTTTGATAAATACTTTGTTAAGAAAGATACCAATCGTTTCGATAACTATTCTTTGTATGCCTTGTACGCAGCTCAAGAAGCCGTTAATCATGCCAATTTAGATGTAGAGGCTCTTGATAAAGATCGTTTTGGTGTTATCGTGGCCTCTGGTATTGGTGGAATCAAAGAAATTGAAGATCAAGTGCTTCGTCTAAATGACAAAGGACCAAAACGTGTGAAACCATTGACCCTTCCAAAAGCCTTGCCAAATATGGCTTCAGGAAATGTTGCTATGCGTTTTGGAGCAAACGGTGTTTGTAAATCCATCAATACTGCCTGCGCTTCATCAAATGACGCGATTGGGGATGCCTTCCGCTCAATTAAATTTGGTTTCCAAGACGTTATGTTGGTAGGTGGTTCAGAAGCCTCTATCACACCTTTTGCTATTGCTGGTTTCCAAGCCCTGACTGCTCTCTCAACTACAGAGGATCCAACTCGTGCTTCCATTCCATTTGATAAGGATCGTAATGGTTTTGTCATGGGTGAAGGTTCTGGGATGTTGGTTCTTGAAAACCTTGAACACGCTGAAAAACGTGGGGCTACTATCCTTGCTGAAGTAGTTGGTTACGGAAATACTTGTGATGCCTACCATATGACTTCTCCTCATCCAGAAGGTCAGGGAGCTATCAAAGCCATTAAACTAGCCTTGGAAGAAGCTGAGATTTCTCCAGAGCAAGTAGCCTATGTCAATGCTCACGGAACGTCAACTCCTGCTAATGAAAAAGGAGAAAGTGGAGCTATTGTAGCTGTTCTTGGTAAGGAAGTACCTGTATCATCAACTAAGTCTTTCACAGGACATTTGCTGGGTGCTGCAGGCGCGGTAGAAGCTATCGTCACAATCGAAGCCATGCGTCATAACTTTGTACCGATGACAGCTGGGACAAGCGAAGTATCAGACTATATCGAAGCCAATGTCGTTTATGGACAAGGCTTGGAGCAAGGAATTCCATACGCTATTTCAAATACTTTTGGTTTTGGTGGCCACAATGCAGTTCTTGCTTTCAAACGTTGGGAGAATAAATAAGTATGAATTTAAACGATATTAAAGACTTGATGGCCCAATTTGACCAGTCAAGTTTGAGAGAATTTTCTTATAAAAATGGGACGGATGAGTTGCAGTTTAGTAAGAATGAAGCTAGACTTGTATCTGAAGCTGTAGCTCAAGTTGCTCCAGCACCTGTTCTAGCAACACCTAGTCCAGTAGCTTCTACATCTGCTCCAGCAGAGACTGTAGCAGAAGAAGTTCCAGCCCCATCTGAAACAAGTGTGGCTGCTGAGGGAGATGTTGTAGAGAGTCCACTTGTTGGGGTGGCTTACTTGGCTGCTGGTCCAGATAAACCTGCCTTTGTAACAGTTGGTGATAATGTTAAAAAAGGCCAAACATTGGTCATTATCGAAGCCATGAAAGTCATGAATGAAATCCCAGCTCCTAAGGATGGTGTGGTAACAGAAATTCTCGTTTCTAACGAAGAAATGGTTGAATTTGGTAAAGGATTGGTACGAATCAAATGATCGATATTCAAGGAATCAAAGAAGCCCTTCCCCACCGTTATCCTATGCTCCTAGTGGACCGTGTGTTGGAAGTGAGCGAGGATACTATTGTTGCTATCAAAAATGTGACCATCAACGAGCCCTTCTTTAATGGTCATTTCCCTCAATATCCAGTTATGCCAGGTGTTTTGATCATGGAAGCCTTGGCGCAAACAGCTGGTGTCTTGGAGTTATCAAAACCTGAAAATAAAGGAAAACTGGTCTTTTACGCTGGTATGGATAAGGTCAAGTTTAAGAAGCAAGTTGTACCTGGTGACCAATTGCTTATGACAGCGACTTTTGTAAAACGTCGTGGCACGATTGCCGTGGTTGAAGCAAAGGCTGAAGTGGATGGCAAGCTTGCAGCTAGTGGTACTCTTACCTTTGCAATAGGGAACTAAGGAGGTTCTCCATGTTTCGAAAAATTTTAATTGCCAATCGTGGTGAAATTGCGGTTCGTATTATCCGTGCGGCGCGTGAACTGGGGATTGCGACGGTGGCGGTTTATTCAACTGCTGATAAGGAAGCCCTTCATACGCTTTTAGCAGATGAGGCTGTTTGTATCGGTCCTGGCAAGGCAACAGAGTCTTATCTCAATATCAATGCGGTTCTATCGGCTGCAGTCTTGACTGAGGCAGAAGCCATTCACCCCGGTTTTGGATTTCTAAGTGAAAATTCCAAATTTGCAACCATGTGTGAAGAAGTTGGTATCAAGTTTATCGGTCCATCTGGTCATGTTATGGATATGATGGGGGATAAGATCAATGCGCGTGCTCAGATGATCAAAGCAGGCGTGCCTGTTATACCAGGTTCGGATGGAGAAGTGCATAACTCTGAGGAAGCTTTGATTGTTGCTGAAAAAATTGGCTATCCTGTTATGCTCAAGGCTTCAGCAGGTGGAGGTGGTAAAGGGATTCGTAAGGTTGAAAAACCAGAAGATCTCGTTTTCGCCTTTGATACTGCTTCAAGTGAAGCCAAGGCCAATTATGGCAATGGTGCTATGTACATAGAGCGGGTTATTTATCCAGCTCGCCATATTGAGGTTCAAATCCTAGGAGATGAACACGGAAATGTGATTCACTTGGGTGAACGGGATTGTTCTCTTCAACGGAATAATCAAAAGGTTTTGGAAGAAAGTCCTTCAATTGCAATTGGCAAAACGCTACGCAATGAAATTGGTTCTGCTGCTGTTCGAGCTGCAGAGTCTGTTGGCTATGAGAATGCAGGGACAATTGAGTTTCTTCTTGATGAAGCAAGTAGCAACTTCTACTTTATGGAAATGAATACTCGTGTGCAAGTAGAACATCCAGTAACAGAGTTTGTTTCAGGTGTGGATATCGTTAAGGAACAGATTCGCATTGCGGCAGGTCAGCCTCTGTCTGTTAAGCAAGAAGATATTGTCCTACGAGGTCATGCCATCGAGTGTCGTATCAATGCAGAAAATCCAGCCTTTAACTTTGCTCCAAGTCCAGGTAAGATTACCAATCTCTATCTGCCAAGTGGAGGTGTTGGCTTGCGCGTAGATTCAGCAGTTTATCCAGGTTATACCATTCCACCTTATTATGACAGTATGATTGCCAAAGTCATCGTTCATGGGGAGAATCGTTTTGATGCCTTGATGAAAATGCAACGTGCCCTCTATGAACTAGAGATAGAGGGGGTGCAGACCAATGCAGATTTCCAGCTTGACCTCATTTCAGATCGCAATGTCATTGCTGGGGATTATGATACTTCCTTCTTGATGGAAACCTTCTTACCTAAATATCAAGAAAAAGAATAAAATGACTTTAAGAGTTTAAACCGAAAAGGGGAATCAATGGCTCTATTTAGTAAAAAAGATAAGTATATTCGAATCAATCCCAATCGTTCGGTTAGGGAAAAACCTCAAGCCAAGCCAGAGGTTCCAGATGAATTATTCTCCCAGTGTCCAGGCTGTAAGCATACCATTTATCAGAAGGATCTGGGAAGTGAGCGTATCTGTCCGCACTGTAGTTACACCTTTCGTATTTCTGCCCAAGAACGCTTGGCTTTGACGATTGATATGGGAACCTTCAAGGAATTGTTTACAGGGATTGAAAGCAAGGATCCCTTGCATTTCCCTGGTTATCAAAAGAAACTAGCAACTATGCGTGAAAAAACAGGTCTGGATGAAGCCGTTGTGACAGGAACAGCTCTTATAAAAGGTCAGACTGTGGCTCTTGGGATTATGGATTCTAACTTTATCATGGCTTCTATGGGTACAGTTGTAGGTGAGAAAATCACTCGCTTGTTTGAGTATGCGACTGTTGAACAGTTGCCAGTTGTTCTCTTCACAGCCTCTGGTGGAGCCCGTATGCAGGAAGGGATCATGAGTCTCATGCAGATGGCCAAGATTTCTGCAGCGGTTAAACGCCATTCAAATGCAGGCCTCTTTTACCTGACCATTTTGACAGATCCAACGACAGGTGGTGTAACAGCTTCCTTCGCTATGGAAGGCGATATCATTCTAGCTGAACCACAAAGTTTGGTTGGTTTTGCTGGGCGTCGTGTCATTGAAAATACGGTTCGTGAAAGCTTGCCTGAGGATTTCCAAAAGGCAGAATTCCTATTGGAACATGGCTTTGTGGATGCTATTGTCAAAAGAAGAGATTTGCCAGATACGATTGCTAGCCTAGTCAGATTGCACGGAGGGGGTCCTAGATGAATATTGCAAAAATAGTCAGAGAAGCGCGTGAGCAGAGTCGCTTGACAACCTTGGACTTTGCGACAGGCATTTTTGATGACTTTATCCAATTACACGGTGACCGTTCTTTTCGTGATGATGGTGCAGTTGTTGGTGGTATTGGCTGGCTTGGGGACCAAGCTGTAACAGTGGTTGGTATCCAAAAAGGCAAGAGTTTACAAGACAACCTCAAACGGAATTTTGGACAACCACATCCAGAAGGCTATCGCAAGGCCCTACGGTTGATGAAACAGGCTGAAAAGTTTGGCCGTCCAGTTGTGACCTTTATCAATACTGCAGGTGCTTATCCTGGTGTGGGAGCGGAAGAACGTGGACAGGGAGAAGCTATTGCTCGCAATCTCATGGAAATGAGTGACCTGAAAGTTCCGATTATCGCCATCATTATAGGTGAAGGTGGTTCAGGTGGGGCTCTGGCTCTAGCCGTCGCAGACCGTGTCTGGATGCTGGAAAATTCTATCTATGCTATTCTTAGTCCAGAAGGCTTTGCTTCCATTCTATGGAAGGACGGTAGTCGTGCCATGGAAGCGGCAGAACTGATGAAAATCACTTCGCATGAACTATTAGAAATGGACGTGGTGGACAAGGTGATTTCTGAAGCAGGACTTTCGAGCAAAGAACTGATTAAGAATGTTAAAAAAGAACTCCAAGATGAGCTAGCTATACTTTTACAAAAACCGTTAGAAGCATTGTTGGAAGAACGTTATCAACGATTTAGAAAATACTAATACCTCAGAATACATAAAAACTAGAACTGGCAGTCAGTTCTAGTTTTTGTGTGCTTCTTACTCTGTATCAAGGACGAGGTAAAAGGTGCTTGGGAAACCAAACACCTTTTCGATTATTCATTTTCTTCAGTTACAAATTGACTAAGCAGTCCGTTGATAAAGCGGGCTGATTTTTGATCTGAAAAATTCTTAGCAAGTTCAATAGCTTCATTGACTGCTACCAGCTGAGGTGTATCAAATGATGTGATTTCAAAGATACCCAAGCGTAGTAAGTTTTTTTCGACCAAGGTCAATCGTTCAACTGTCCAGCCTGACTTGAGGTGCTGGTTGATTTGTTTATCCAACTCGTCTTTTTGAGCTTGAACACCAGAAACCAAGTTCAGAAGAAAGGCAGGGATTTGCACATCTTCATCTTCACGGTCATGTGTATATGCAAAGTGACAAGCTGTTTCCATATCTGTGCCGAATTCAAGGCTCATGAGGGCTTGAAAAGCGCATTTACGAAGTTCGCGTCTAGATTCTAATAATGGACTAGTCATTGAGGAAGTCCTCGTTAAATAGATCTTTCAACTCAGGTTTTGGTGTTTTATCTGGAACGATTCCTGCAACATGGATGTTAACAGCAGCAAGTTCCACATCAGCCATATCTCGGACAGCATCTTTGACTGCTTTTTGAATAGCAAGAGCAACTTTTGGTACTTTCACACCGTACTCAAGGTAGAGGTAGATGTCAGCAGTTAGTTCTTCGTTGCTTTCTTTTAAGTAGACGCCACGACCAAGAGAGAGTTTTGATAGGGTATCAGATACGGATTTATTTGAAAATGAGTGGACACCATCAACTTTAGCAGTTGTGATGGCAATGATTTTTTCAAGTACACGTGGAGCGATAACGATTTCGCCAAATTGTTCTTCAATTCCCATAGAATGACCTCTTTCTAGAGATTAGGCACGAGAAACGTAAGTTCCTTCTGCAGTGTTGATGATCAATTTTTGTCCAGCTTCGATGAAGTCAGGAACGTTGACAACAAGTCCAGTTTCCATAGTTGCTGGTTTACCAGAACCTGTAACAGTAGCACCTTTGATAGATGGTTGTGTTTCAGCAACTGTCAATTCAACAGTAGTTGGTACAGTTACACCGATTACTTCAGTTCCGTAGAATTGGATTTTCACATCAGAGTTTTCAAGGATGTAAAGCAATTCATTTTCAACATTTACGACTGGGATTTCGTATTGGTCGTAAGTTTCAGTGTTCATGAAGTAGGCAGTTTCATCCATTTTGTACAAGTATTGAGCTGGAACAGTTTCGATAATAGCTTGTTCGAATTTTTCTTCTGGACGGTAGCTTGTGTCAAAAGTAGAACCAGTACGGACATCACGCAATTTCATACGCATGATTGTGTTCCCTTTACCTGGTTTGTGGTGGCTAGCTTCCAAAACGCGGATTAATTTTCCGTCTGCAGTTTCAAATGTCATACCAGCTTTCAATTTGCTTGCTTCAATCATGTTTTTACCTCTTTAATAAATATTATTACTCTTCATTCTACCATAAAATCTTCTGGAAATAAAGCCAAAATAGTTAATGGGATTTGGTAGGGGAGAAAAAGAATATTGCCTAGTCAGGTGGAGTGGTTAATGTTAAAGAGTATCCACCATGTTTCTTCTCATACTCAATGGAAATCAAAGAGCAAACTAGGAAGCTAGCCGCAGGTTGCTCAAAACACTGTTTTGAGGTTGCAGATGGAAGCTGACGTGGTTTGAAGAGATTTTCGAAGAGTATTATATTTCAAAAGGCCGAAGTAAGCTTACTCCGACCTGTTAGTATTGTCTTAAAAAGATTGATTTTTATTCTGGTTCTACCAAAATTTTAATTTGTGACTTATCTTGAGTTAATTCGATAAAGCCTTCTTCGACGATATTTTCCAATTTAATTTTCTTAGTAACTAATTTTTCAGCAGAGAAGTAGCCTTGTTCCATCAATTCTAATACTTTAGGGAAGATATGACGATAAGCAATGATTCCTTTTAGTGTCTTTTCTTGGATTGCAAATTCATTCGGATTAATATTTGCTTCTCGTTCCCAGATAGAGACCACCATGCACTCACCTGCTTTATGTACGGCAGCTAAGGCTTGTCCTAAAACTACTGGCACACCCGTTACTTCATAAGAAACATTTACACCACCGTTTGTTAAACGATGAATAGCTTCAACAGCTGTTTCACCTTCTTCCGGACGGACAACGATAGCTCCTAACTCTTCAGCTTTTGCTTGACGTTCAGGTGATAGTTCAACAGCATAAATCTTAGAAGCACCCGCTGCACGAAGGGCTTCTACAATTAAGAGACCAATCGGACCTAAGCCAAAGACAGCAGCAGTATCACCAGCTTTTAGTGCTGATTGACGAACTGCATAAACTGCAACAGCAGCTGGCTCAGTGAGAGCAGCTTGCTCATAGCTTAAGCTATCTGGAATGACATGTACTAAGTCACCGTCTAAAACACAATATTTGGCAAATCCACCGTCTGCAGCCAAACCGACAAAATTAAGGTTTGGATCTAAATTATAGTTACCAACTAAGTTATTCTTAGCTAGAATTGGTTCTACAGCAACACGATCACCAACTTTAACACGAGTAACATCGCTTCCGACTTCTACAATTTCACCAGAAAATTCATGTCCCAGTGTTACTGGTGCTTTTTGACCAGAATAGACATGTTCTTCTGTTGGGATGAAGATAGGACCATCTAAAAATTCGTGGAGGTCAGTACCACAAATTCCTGTGAATTTAACAGCAACTTTTACTTGGTGCGGAAGTACCTCAGGGACTTCTACTTCTTGAATACGAACATCTTTTGCTGCATGCCAGCGAGCTGCTTTCATTGTAGCCATATGAATAACTCCTTATTGTTGCGATTTTTAGTTTTATTTTTAGGAAACTTTACATGCAATATTGTAAACGCTTTCCTTGTTTTTGTCAAGAAAAAACCAACCTCAAGGCTGGTTTCTTTTACATATTAATCTTCTTTCAACTTCGCTAATTCTTGTGCAAGAAGCTTAAGGGCGACTTGTGGGTTGGCTTGGCCTTTGGTTGCTTTCATAAGGAATCCTGTAAAGGCCTTATCTGCGTTGCGTTTTCCTGACTTGAAGTCAGCAACTGCGGCTTCGTTATCCGCAAAGACTTGGTGGATGATTGGAATCAAGATTTCTGGATCTGAGATTTGAACCATGCCAGCTTTTTCCACGTATTCACGCGCGCCACCGCCATTTTTAGCTAGGTGGACAAAGACTTTCTTGGCAATCTTAGAAGAGATAGTGCCGTCTTCGATGATGGCAATCATTTCAACTAAGTTTTCTGGTGTTAATTCGATTTGTTCTAGTGTCTTACCTTCAGCGTTCAAGAACTGAGCAACCTCACCTTGGAGCCAGTTAGAGACTTGTTTAGCATCGCCACCGAGGGCAACAGCTTTCTCAAAGAAGTCAGAAGTGACTTTATTAGCAGTCAACTGACTAGCATCGTAGTCTGATAAACCAAGGTCAGATACATAACGCGCACGGCGTTCTTTTGGAAACTCTGGCAATTCAGTACGCATTTCCTCAATCCACTCGTCTGAGATTTCAAAGAGAGGTAGGTCTGGTTCTGGGAAGTAGCGGTAGTCTGCAGCCCCTTCCTTGACACGCATGAGAATGGTTGCCTTGTTAGCCTCATCGTAACGGCGTGTTTCTTGGCGGATTTGACCACCTGAGCGTAGGATTTCGGCTTGACGTTGGACTTCGTATTCAAGACCTTTGCGAACGTTTGAGAAGGAGTTGAGGTTTTTCAACTCAGTCTTAGTACCGAATTTTTCTTGACCATAAGGGCGAAGGGAGATATTGGCATCCACACGCATAGAACCTTCTTCCATCTTGACGTCAGAAATACCAGCGTACTGGATAACTTCCTTGAGGGCTGTTAGGTAAGCATAGGCTTCTTCAGGAGAACGCATGTCTGCTTCAGATACAATCTCAATCAAGGGCACCCCTTGGCGGTTGAGGTCGACGTAAGAGTAGCCGTCTGTACCGTGGGTGTTTTTACCAGCATCTTCTTCTAGGTGAGCGCGCTCGATGCCGATTTTCTTAGTCGTACCGTCTTCTAGCTCGACTTCAATCCAGCCGTTATAGCCGATTGGCTCATCAAACTGAGAAATTTGGTAGGCTTTTGGATTATCAGGGTAGAAGTAATTCTTGCGGTCAAAGTGCATCTTTTTGTGGATGTCCATGTTGAGGGCAAGAGCAGCCTTGATACCAGCATCGACAACACCTTTATTGAGAACTGGCAGAACTCCTGGGAAAGACCAGTCAATCACGTTGGTATTGGCATTTTGGTCATTTCCGAAGTGGGCAGAAGTAGGTGAGAAGATTTTTGAATTGGTGTTGAGCTCTACGTGGACTTCAAGTCCAATGACTGTTTCAAAGTTCATTAGTTATCACCTCCAAAAATCACGGGTTGTTGTTTGTGGTAGTCTGTTGTTGCCTCAAAAGCAGCAGCAGCTTGGTAAATGGTTTCCTCAGAGTACTTAGGACCAATCAATTGTAGTCCGACAGGTAGTCCTTGAGAGAATCCAGCAGGAATCGAAATTCCTGGGAGACCTGCCAAGTTGACTGGGATGGTCAAGAGGTCAGCCAAGTACATGGCAACTGGGTCATGGTTGAGTGAGTCCAAGTCATAAGCAACACTTGGAGCAGTTGGACCCAAAATCAAGTCATAATCCGCAAAGACTTTTTCGAAATCTTGGATGATGAGGGTACGGACCTGACCGGCCTTCTTGTAGTAGGCGTCATAGTAACCTGATGAAAGACTAAATGTACCAAGCATGATACGGCGTTTAACCTCTTCACCGAAACCTTGGCTACGGCTGTTTACATAGATTTCATCAAGATTAGTTGCATCTTCTGCACGGTAGCCATAACGGATACCATCAAAGCGTTGCAAGTTTGATGAAGCTTCAGATGAAGCGATGATGTAGTAAACGGCAACACCGTATTTAGAGTGAGGAAGGCTGACTTCTTCAACGATAGCACCAAGTTTCTCAAAGTGCTTAGCAGCATTCAAAATAGTTTCCTTAACTTCTGGGTCAATTCCTTCACCGAGGTATTCCTTAGGTAAAGCAATTTTCATACCCTGGATGTCTTGACCGATTTTTGAAGCAAAGTCGGCAATGCGGACAGGGGCAGAAGTAGAGTCTTTGGCATCTTCGCTGGCAATAGCGTTGAGCAAGAGAGCATTTTCCTTAACAGTTGGTGCGAAAGGTCCGATTTGGTCTAATGAGCTACCGAAGGCAATGAGACCGAAACGAGAAACTGTTCCGTAGGTTGGTTTGAGACCAACAATCCCGTTGAAGGCAGCAGGTTGGCGGATAGAACCACCAGTATCAGAACCAAGTGACAAGCGGACTTGTCCTGAGGCTACGGCTGCGGCAGAACCACTAGACGAGCCACCAGGAACCTTGCTGTGGTCCCAAGCATTTTTAGTGGCACCGTAGTGAGAAGTCTCACCTGAACCACCCATGGCAAATTCGTCCATGTTAGTTTTCCCGACGACAATCATGCCTTTCGCTTTTGCATTGGCAACAGCAGTCGCATCAAAGATTGGCTCATAGTTGTAGAGCATTTTTGAGGCAGCAGTTGTGAGAATACCGTCTGTAGAGATATTATCCTTAACAGCTAGTGGAATTCCTGAAAGCACATTATCAGCGTCAATTCCAGCTTCATCAATGGCTTTGGCTTGAGCAAGAGCCTGCTCTTCAGCGATGGTAACAAAAGCGTTGATAGCTGTCTCGCGAGACTTGATATCTTCAAGCGTTGCTTGTGTTAATTCTGTTGCAGAAATTTCCTTAGAAACAAGGAGATTGTGCAAGTCTTCAATGGTTTTATTGTTGAAAGTCATTAGGCATCTCCTCCATCGTCTAGGATAGCTGGTACCTTGATATAGTAGTTGTCTTTTTCAGGTACGTTTTTAAACAAGCGATCACGGTCTGTTCCTTTTTCGGCCACATCAGGGCGGAGTACAGTCTTGCGGTCAGCCATGGTCGTAGTTGGTGCAACACCAGTTGTGTCAACTTCGCCCAGCAATTCAACCATGTCTACAATCTTAGACAAGGTAGTCGCAAAGGTAGCAGTTTCTTCTTCAGAGAATCTTAATTTTGAAAGATTGGCAACGTGTGTTACCTCTTCTTGCGTAATTTTCATCTTGCATCCTTTCGTGAAATGATGATTTTTAGTCTGTTCTATTTTACCATATTTTCCTATAAATAAGGGAGGGGGAACTGAAAAGAAATAGAAATTGAAAAAAAAGCTAAAATCCGATATAATGGAGTGTTGAAAGGAATGGTAAAATCCAATGTAAAAATCATTCTTAGCTATATGAAACAAGAAAAATAGAGAATCAAAGAAAGAGAACTTATGAATATTCAAGAAGAAATTAAGAAACGTCGTACTTTTGCCATCATCTCCCACCCGGACGCGGGGAAAACAACCATCACTGAGCAGTTACTCTACTTTGGGGGCGAGATTCGTGAGGCTGGTACCGTAAAAGGAAAGAAAACAGGGACTTTTGCCAAGTCTGACTGGATGGATATCGAGAAGCAACGTGGGATTTCGGTTACTTCATCTGTTATGCAATTTGACTACGATGGCAAGCGTGTGAATATCCTCGACACGCCAGGGCATGAGGACTTTTCAGAAGATACTTATCGGACCTTGATGGCGGTGGATGCTGCGGTCATGGTTGTGGACTCTGCCAAGGGTATCGAGGCCCAAACCAAGAAATTGTTTGAGGTTGTGAAACACCGTGGTATTCCGGTCTTTACCTTTATGAACAAGTTGGACCGTGACGGTCGTGAGCCTTTGGACCTCTTGCAAGAATTGGAAGAAGTTTTGGGTATTGCGAGTTACCCGATGAACTGGCCAATCGGGATGGGGAAAGCCTTTGAAGGGCTCTATGACCTCTATAACCAACGCTTGGAGCTCTATAAGGGGGATGAACGTTTTGCCAGTTTAGAAGATGGGGACAAGCTTTTTGGTAGCAATCCTTTCTACGAGCAAGTTAAAGATGATATTGAGCTTTTAAATGAAGCTGGGAATGAGTTTTCAGAGGAAGCTATTCTGGCTGGAGAATTGACACCTGTCTTCTTCGGTTCAGCCCTGACTAACTTTGGTGTGCAGACCTTCCTTGAAACCTTCCTTAAGTTTGCTCCAGAACCACATGGACACAAGAAAACAGACGGCGAAATTGTAGATCCTTACGACAAGGATTTCTCAGGATTTGTCTTTAAAATCCAAGCCAACATGGATCCTCGTCACCGTGACCGTATTGCCTTTGTCCGTATCGTATCAGGTGAATTTGAGCGCGGTATGAGTGTTAACCTGCCTCGTACTGGTAAGGGGGCCAAACTATCTAATGTTACTCAGTTTATGGCGGAAAGTCGTGAGAATGTGACCAAAGCCGTGGCAGGTGATATTATCGGGGTTTACGATACAGGTACTTATCAGGTTGGGGATACCTTGACAGTTGGGAAAAACAAATTTGAATTTGAACCCCTGCCAACCTTTACACCTGAAATTTTCATGAAAGTTTCTGCCAAGAATGTCATGAAGCAAAAATCCTTCCACAAGGGAATCGAGCAATTGGTACAAGAAGGAGCTATTCAGCTTTATAAGAATTACCAAACAGGCGAGTATATGCTAGGGGCTGTAGGTCAACTCCAGTTTGAAGTCTTTAAGCACCGTATGGAAGGCGAGTACAATGCGGAAGTAGTCATGAGCCCAATGGGGAAAAAGACTGTTCGTTGGATCAAACCTGAGGACTTAGATGAACGGATGTCGTCAAGCCGAAATATCTTGGCCAAAGACCGTTTTGACCAACCAGTCTTCCTCTTTGAAAATGACTTTGCCCTACGTTGGTTTGCGGATAAGTATCCAGACGTAGAGTTGGAAGAAAAAATGTAAATCGTTACAAATGACTAGCAACATAAAGTTGCTGTCATTTGACGGTAACCGCTATGGCGGCTTACCTAAACGCTTCACTAGAAAAAATCCACGAATATTATCGATTCGTGGATTTTTCCGTCGTAACTGGTAGGAAGTAGTCTAGCTAACTGCCTTACTAACTACGTTTGGTAAATGGAATCGATTTGTAAAACTCAGTGTCGTAATCTAATAATAGGTAACCGCTATAGCAGTCTACCTAAACGCTTCACTAGGCAAAGTCCGCGAATGGTGTCGATTCGTGGATTTTTCCGTCGTAACTGGTAGTGAGTGGTCTAGCTAATTACCTTACTAACTACGTTTGGCAAATAGAATCGATTTGTAAAACTCCGTGTTGTAGTTCGGTAAATTTATTTGATTGTATAATAATCTAAGTAACTAACGCCAAGTTTCTATGGAACTTGGCTATGCGCTCCACTAGTAAAGTTTTACGAATATTGTCGATTCGTGGGCTTTTCCGTTGTAACTGGTAGTGAGAGGTCTAGCTAACTGTCTTACTAACTATGTTTGGTAAATGAAATTGATTTGTAAAAATTAGTGTCGTGGATAATAAGACAGCAGAGTATGTAGGGTTTTACCTTAGCCCTCTATAAAAAGATGTTGAATATTTGGCCTTATTTGTTTTACTATTAACCTTTATGGTAATAACTTATAAATAAAAGAAAACTTCAGATATTCACCTTTTGTGATTGGTCTGAAGTTTTCTTTTTTACTGTCCATATTTTTGGTAAAAGTCAACTTTTACTTGTATGAAGGTTTTGGCTTCACGTAGGAGTTGAAGAAGTGTGGCACGGGTTTCAAATTCTTCTCTTGTCTTGGGCAGACTACGATTACGGAAGACTTCCAGATAACGTTCAATTTCATCTAGCAAATCAGAAGCAGGATTGGTCTGGCTCAGTTGACCGGCAATTTTTGAAAAGAGTTGGGCCAAAATCAGGCTCTCACTAGCAGCTAGGTGACAGGTGTTGATTTGCTGGGCCATGTTTCGCAGGATGCGACTTTGTCGCTGTCTCATCTCAAAATAGTGGATATGGTAGTCGGTCTGGTGAAAGAGGTGGTCAGAGTGATCTAGATAGACAAGTCTGAGGGCTTCTTCCAAAAGGGTGTCTAATTCTTCTACTAGCTGTGCTCGGTTGCGTCCATCCCCTCTGGATAAATAATATTTGAAGCGCTGGAGAATATCTTTTAACTTTTCTTCTACCAATGTGTGGTAGTGATGAATTTCCTCTTCTCGTGAAGGCATGTAGAGATTGACAAGCAAGGCAAATCCTGTACCGATAGCAAAGAGAAGGAATTCATTGACTAGAAGGTCTGGAGAGGTTGACTCTTGTACCAAGAGATGGCTAACCAAAACAGTACTTGGTGTGATGCCAATTTCCCAGCCCATCTTGTAGGCTAGAGGCACATAGAGGGCCAGATAGAGGCCAAGACTCCAGATATGAAATCCGCTCAAGTGAAAAGCCAAAACGCCAATAGCAAGAGCTAGAAGCATAGAAAAGAGCCGATTTCGGGCCAGTTTTAAGGTACTTCTACGGGTATCGGATAGGCTCAAGAGGGCGATGATTCCAGCCGAGACAGCTGAGGAGAGACTGAGAAAGTAAGCAAGAAGGCAGGCAAGACAGGTAGCTAAGATGAGCTTAGTCGTACGTTGGCTAATAGACATAAGGATTTCCTAGTAAATTATAATAGAAGCGAAAAAGACAAGACCTGAGCAGGCTTGTCTTTATGAGTTATTTTTTACGGGCTGCTGCGTATTCGGCAACAGCAGTAAAGAGGACATCTGTTGAAGAGTTAAGGGCTGTTTCACATGAGTCTTGGATGACCCCAATCACAAATCCAACCCCAACAACTTGCATGGCAATATCATTAGAAATACCGAAAAGGCTACAAGCAACTGGGATAAGAAGGAGGGATCCTCCGGCAATACCAGAAGCACCACAGGCTGAGATTGCTGCTACTACACTGAGGACAAAGGCTGTGGCAAAGTCAACAGGGATTCCAAGAGTATTTACTGCAGCAAGGGTTAAAACGTTAATAGTAATCGCTGCCCCTGCCATGTTGATAGTAGAACCAAGTGGGATAGAAACAGAATAGGTATCTGGATCCAGACCGAGGTCGTGGCAAAGTTTCATATTGACAGGGATGTTAGCCGCAGAACTACGAGTGAAGAAGGCTGTAACACCGCTGACACGCAAACATTTCCAAACGAGGGGATAAGGGTTTCTCTTCATAAAGAGGAAGGCAATCAATGGATTGACAACCAGAGCGACAAAGAACATAGTTGTCACCAAGAGGGCAAGCAAGATTCCGTAGTTAGCTAGGCTTCCGATTCCCTTATCAGAGATGGTTTTGAAGACAAGACCAAGGATACCAAATGGAGCTAGATTGATGATCCATTCGACAATCTTAGAAGTCACATCAGCCATAGTTTTCAGCAATTCTTTACTATTTTTGCTGGCCTCTCTCATAGCAATCCCGAAAACAACTGCCCAAGATAAGATACCGATGTAGTTAGCAGTAACGAGGGCATTGACTGGATTGTCAACCAGTTTGAGCAAGAGATTGCTGAGGACCTGGCCAATTCCATCTGGTGGTGCGATTTCTGTATTGGCACTATTTAAGGTAATCTCAACAGGGACGATGAAGCTTGCTAGGACAGCAACAAGTGCCGCTGCAAAGGTTCCCACCAAGTAAAGGAGGATAACCGTTTTCATGTTGCTATCTTGACCCTTTTGATGTTGGGAAAGGGCATTGGCAACGAGGGCAAAGACTAGAATAGGTGCGATGGCTTTGAGGCCACCAACAAAGAGATCTCCAAGTAAACCAATTCCTGAAATGTTAGGAAGTGTCAGCCCTAGGGTTCCTCCAATAAGCATGCCAATCAAAATCCGTTTGATTAGACTCGCCTTATTCCAAGCATGAATGAATTTTTTCATAACAATCTCCTTTGTTGTGTAATGTTTATGATTATAGTATAAATATGAGCTAAAATCAAGAATTTTCTGTCTATTTTGGCTGTTATTTTTGAATATTTATGGAGATTCATCACTTGTAAAAGTATGGTATAATAAATGAAAGGAGTTTTCTATGAAAGAATTTATTCAAACCTACCTCAATAAGCTTGATATAACAACGATTATTGAAAATATCTTAACCAAGTTAATTTCTCTGTTATTCTTATTTTTACTCTTTTATATAGCTAAGAAATTGCTCCATACCATGGTGCAGAGAATTGTCAAACCTTCTCTAAAAATGTCTCGTCATGATGTCGGGCGTCAGAAAACCATCTCACGTCTGTTAGAAAATGTGTTTAATTATACCCTTTATTTCTTTTTGCTTTACTGCATTTTGTCGATTTTAGGTTTGCCAGTTTCTAGTTTGCTGGCAGGGGCTGGGATTGCTGGGGTGGCTATTGGAATGGGAGCCCAAGGCTTTCTATCTGATGTCATCAATGGCTTTTTCATCCTCTTTGAACGTCAACTGGATGTGGGAGATGAGGTCGTTTTGACAAATGGTCCTATTACCGTATCGGGCAAGGTTGTCAGTGTCGGCATTCGAACAACGCAACTCAGAGGGGAAGACCAGGTTCTGCACTTCGTTCCCAATCGGAATATCACCGTCGTCAGCAATTTCTCACGCACAGACTAGACCTGTTATTTTAAGTAATTTGTGGTACAATAGAAAGAGTTTAATAAAGGAGAAAAGATGGTTTTAGAAAAGCAGTTGGGCAATGGTTGTACCTGGATAGACCTTGATGTGGATAAGATTAAAAATATGGAAGATCTTTCTGACATCTATGGATTGGACAAGGAAACCATTGAGTATGCTCTGGATAGAAATGAACGAGCTCATATGGATTATAACCGTGAAACGGAGACGGTAACCTTTATTTATAATGTTCTTGATTTAGAAAAAGACAAAGAATATTATGAAGCGATTCCCATGACCTTTATCGTCGAAAGACAACGAATGATTACCATCAGCAACCATAAGAATGCTTATGTCATTGATCAGATGTCAGCTTATCTGGATAGCCATGAGTCGCTTTCTATTTACAAGTTTCTCTTTGCTGGTTTAGAGATTATCAGTAACGCTTATTATCCTGTCATTGAAGAGATGGATAAAAGTAAGGACGAAATTAGTGCCTTGCTACGTCAAACTACAACAAAGAAAAATCTCTTCGCCCTCTCTGACTTGGAGACTGGTATGGTTTACTTGACAGCAGCAGCAAAACAAAATCGACTCCTCTTGGAACATATCCAGGGCCATGCTCTTTATCGGAGATTTAATGATGTCGAACGAGAGCAGTTTGATGATGCCATGATTGAAGCCCATCAGTTGGTGTCTATGACAGACTTGATTTCTCAAGTCTTGCAACAACTCTCAGCTTCTTACAACAACATCCTAAACAATAACTTGAATGATAGTTTGTCAATTTTGACTATTATCTCCGTCTTACTAGCAGTACTTGCGGTTATTACAGGTTTCTTCGGAATGAATGTTCCTCTACCATTTACAGAAGAGCCAAATGCTTGGATTTATATCTTAATGACTAGCTTGATTTTATGGGTGGCCTTATCTCAATGGCTGAAGAAAATTACTAGAAAATAAAAGAAAAGGAGCCAAAATGGCGATTGAAAATTACATGCCAGATTTTGCTGTGGAAGCAGTCTATGATCTGACAGTCCCAAGCCTGCAGGCGCATGGAATCAAGGCTGTTTTGGTCGATTTGGACAATACCCTCATTGCTTGGAACAACCCTGACGGGACGCCAGAGATGAAGCAATGGCTACATGATCTTCGGGACGCGGGCATTCGCATTATCGTGGTCTCAAATAACACCAAAAAACGCGTCCAACGAGCAGTTGAGAAATTTGGGATTGACTACGTTTATTGGGCTCTGAAGCCCTTCACATTTGGGATTGACCGGGCCATGAAGGAATTCCACTATGAGAAAAGTGAAGTGGTCATGGTTGGCGACCAGCTCATGACAGATATACGAGCAGCCCACCGTGCAGGCATTCGCTCGATTTTAGTCAAACCCTTGGTCCAACATGACTCGATCAAAACGCAGATCAACCGAGCTCGTGAGCGTCGTGTCATGAAGCAAATTACTGAAAAGTACGGAGCGATTACATATAAAAAAGGAATTTAACTATGGAAGAAATTCTCTGTATTGGTTGTGGAGCAACCATTCAGACGACAGACAAGGCTGGTCTTGGTTTCACCCCCCAGTCAGCATTCGAAAAAGGCTTGGAGACTGGTGAAGTTTATTGCCAACGCTGTTTCCGTCTCCGCCATTACAATGAAATCACAGATGTCCAGTTGACGGACGATGATTTCCTCAAACTCTTGCACGAGGTGGGGGACAGTGATGCCTTGGTGGTCAATGTCATTGATATCTTTGACTTTAATGGCTCTGTCATCCCAGGCTTGCCACGTTTTGTCTCGGGCAATGATGTCCTCTTGGTGGGAAATAAAAAAGATATCCTACCTAAGTCAGTTAAGCCGGGCAAGATTAGCCAGTGGCTCATGGAACGTGCCCACGAAGAAGGACTTCGTCCAGTCGATGTCGTCCTAACTTCGGCACAAAACAAACATGCCATTAAGGAAGTCATTGACAAGATTGAACACTACCGTAAGGGCCGTGATGTCTATGTGGTCGGTGTAACCAACGTTGGAAAATCAACTCTTATCAATGCTATTATCCAAGAAATCACGGGTGACCAGAATGTCATCACGACTTCACGCTTCCCAGGGACAACCTTGGACAAAATCGAGATTCCGCTTGATGACGGTTCTTATATCTACGATACGCCGGGGATTATCCACCGTCACCAGATGGCTCACTACTTGACGGCCAAAAACCTCAAGTATGTCAGCCCTAAAAAGGAAATCAAGCCAAAAACCTATCAGCTTAACCCTGAACAAACCCTGTTTTTAGGTGGTTTGGGACGCTTTGACTTCATTTCAGGAGAAAAGCAAGGATTTACTGCTTTCTTTGACAATGAACTCAAACTCCACCGTACTAAGCTAGAAGGCGCTAGTGCTTTTTACGATAAGCACCTCGGAACCCTTCTGACACCACCAAATAGCAAGGAAAAAGAAGATTTTCCAAAACTTGTTCAGCATGTCTTTACCATCAAGGACAAAACCGATCTAGTCATCTCTGGACTCGGCTGGATCCGTGTAACAGGCACAGCAAAAGTCGCCGTCTGGGCACCAGAAGGCGTCGCCGTCGTCGCACGAAAAGCAATTATTTAAAATGAAATCACTGAGCGAACAAAGTGAGCTCATAAAAAGATAGTTATTGCCGTGGTGTGATTGCCAATCGTTAGATTGGTAAGGGGCATAATTGAGACCTAGGCTCAATTGTGAGGTCAGGAAATCCATTTTTCAAAGATGAGATCTTTGAAAAATTAGTTCCGACCGTCCCTCACCACCTAAAATAACTATCAAAAAAACAAGGAAGAAATTATGTCATTAACATCAAAACAACGTGCCTTCCTCAACAGTCAGGCACACACCCTCAAACCCATCATCCAAATCGGTAAAAATGGACTTAACGACCAAATCAAAACCAGCGTTCGTCAGGCACTTGACGCCCGTGAATTGATCAAGGTTACTCTTTTGCAAAACACCGATGAAAATATCCACGAAGTAGCTGAAATCTTGGAAGAAGAAATTGGTGTGGATACTGTCCAAAAAATCGGACGCATCTTGATTTTGTTTAAACAATCCAGCAAGAAAGAAAATCGCAAGATTTCTAAGAAAGTCAAAGAAATCTAAAAACTACTCCAAGAAACTGTTTTTACAGAGAATTAAAGGAAGACGAGCCTATGGCAATCGAATTATTGACTCCCTTTACCAAGGTAGAGTTGGAGCCAGAAATCAAGGAGAAAAAACGCAAACAAGTCGGGATTTTAGGGGGGAATTTCAACCCCGTTCACAATGCCCATCTTGTTGTGGCGGACCAAGTACGACAACAGTTAGGACTGGACCAGGTCCTGCTCATGCCTGAATACCAGCCACCTCATGTAGACAAAAAAGAAACCATCCCTGAACACCATCGTCTCAAGATGCTTGAGTTGGCGATTGAGGGGATCGAAGGTCTAGCCATTGAAACAATCGAGTTAGAGCGCAAGGGCATTTCCTACACCTACGACACCATGAAGATTTTGACCGAGCAACATCCAGACACGGATTATTACTTCATTATCGGAGCTGATATGGTGGATTATCTGCCTAAGTGGTACCGAATTGATGAGCTGGTTGACATGGTTCAGTTTGTGGGGGTTCAGCGCCCACGCTACAAGGCAGGGACTTCCTATCCAGTCATATGGGTGGATGTGCCTCTCATGGATATCTCATCCAGCATGGTGCGGGACTTCCTTGCCCAAGGTCGGAAACCCAACTTTCTCCTGCCTCAGCCGGTGCTAGACTACATCGAGAAGGAGGGGCTCTACTGATGGCCTATCAAGACTATATCAACTGCTCTCGCGAGGCTTTGTTGGAAAAAATGACAGAGCTTTTACCTGAAAAACGCTTAACCCATTGCTTGGGTGTGGAGCGTGCAGCCATAGAACTAGCCCAACGATTTGGAGTAGATGTCGAGAAAGCAGGACTAGCAGGCCTTCTTCATGACTACGCTAAAAAGCTGTCAGATCAGGAATTTCTAGACCTGATTGACCGTTATCAGCTGGATCCTGATCTCAAAAACTGGGGCAATAATGTCTGGCATGGCATGGTTGGCATCTACAAGATTCAGGAAGATTTGGATTTGCATGATTCAGAAATCCTGCGAGCCATTGAAATCCATACAGTCGGTGCTGGTCAGATGACAGACCTAGATAAAGTCATCTACGTCGCAGACTATATCGAGCACAATCGTGCCTTTCCAGGAGTAGATGTGGCACGTGAGATTGCAAGTTTATCGCTTAATAAGGCGGTGGCCTACGAAACAGCTCGTACCGTGGAGCATCTAGCTCATCAGGGATTCTCTATCTATCCCCAAACCCTTGAAACCTATAACGCCTTTGTGCACTATTTGAAAGAGGACTAAATGAAGACGGCTTTTATAATCATTGATGTTCAGAATATTTTAGTGGAAACTGGTTTTCAGACAAATAGTCTATTGGAAAAAATTTCTTATTTACAAAACCAGGCTAGAAGCAAGAATATTGAAATTGTCTATGTTCAACATATTGAGAACGCTGAAGCTCAAACATCAGAAGATTGGCAGTTATCTGAGCTTTTAAGTCGAAAACCTAATGAAAAGGTCTTTCAGAAGAAGTATAACAGTATTTTCAAAGAAACTGGTTTAAAAGAATACTTGGATAAACAGGGGATTGAAAAATTAGTTTTATGTGGTATGCAGACAGAATATTGTGTGGATACCTCTGTCAAGGTTGCCTTTGAATATGGCTATCAGCTTATTATTCCAGAAGGAACTTGCACAACGTTTGATGGGAAAGACATTCCAGCAGAAACGATAAATGAATTTTATGAGGGCATTTGGGAGGGGCGCTTTGCAGATGTCCTAGATTACAAGCATATTTTCTAGAAAGAGGACTAAATGAACGAAAAAGAATTACTAGAACTAGTCGTGAAAGCGGCTGATGAGAAACGTGCGGAGGATATCCTCGCACTTGATGTCCAAGATTTGACTAGCGTGACTGACTACTTTGTTATTACTAGTTCAATGAATAGCCGTCAGTTGGACGCTATCGCTGATAATATCCGTGAAAAAGTAGCCGATGCAGGCTTTAAAGGCAGTCATGACGAAGGAGATGCAGCTGGAGGTTGGGTCCTACTAGACCTCGGCTCTGTTGTCGTGCATGTCTTTTCAGAAGAAATGCGTGCCCACTATAACTTAGAAAAGCTATGGCATGAGGCGGAGTCAGTAGATATTTCAGAAGCTCTTGCTTAGAAGACGAACTCAGTTGTAGCCAACTGGGTTTCTTTGCTTATTTTAGAAAAAATGGATAGAAAGGTATAGGGCGAGTGGTGTTTGCCATGGAGGCTCTTGGTATCATGATTATGGCAACTTATGAAACCTTTGCGGCGGTCTATGATGCGGTCATGGACGATAGTTTATATGATAAATGGACGGATTTTTCTCTGGGTCATTTGCCTAAGACAAAGGAGAGAAAAAAACTCTTGGAATTGGCTTGTGGGACAGGCATCCAGTCTGTACGCTTTTCTCAAGCTGGTTTTGATGTGACTGGACTTGACTTGAGCGCAGATATGCTGAAGATTGCGGAGAAGAGAGCGGCTTCAGCCAAACAAAAGATTGATTTTATTGAAGGCAATATGTTGGATTTGTCCAAGGTAGGTCAATACGACTTTGTCACTTGTTATTCGGACTCTATCTGCTACATGCAGGATGAGGTGGAAGTAGGGGATGTTTTTAAGGAAGTGTATAATGCCCTTAATGAAGATGGAGTTTTCATCTTTGATGTGCATTCGACCTACCAGACAGACGAAGTTTTTCCAGGCTATTCTTATCATGAAAATGCAGAAGATTTCGCCATGCTATGGGATACCTATGAGGATGCGGCGCCTCACTCTATCGTTCATGAGTTGACTTTCTTTGTCAAGGAAGCGGATGGTTCCTTTAGTCGCCACGATGAAGTGCATGAGGAGCGAACCTATGAGGTCTTGACCTATGATATTTTGCTGGAACAGGCCGGATTCAAATCCTTCAAACTCTTTGCGGACTTTGAAGACAAAGAGCCAACAGAAACCAGCACCCGTTGGTTTTTTGTGGCGCAGAAGTAGGAGATTATCATGACCATCACGGGTATTATCGCGGAGTTCAATCCTTTTCATAATGGCCACAAATACCTGCTTGAGCAGACGAAGGGGTTGAAAATTGTGGCCATGTCTGGGAATTTCATGCAGCGTGGAGAGCCTGCTATCGTGGACAAGTGGACTCGGGCTCAGATGGCGCTGGAAAATGGAGCGGATCTGGTAGTGGAATTGCCCTTTTTAGTTAGTGTTCAGGCAGCTGATTTCTTCGGTCAAGGAGCTGTGGATATCTTGGCTCGCTTGGGCATTGATACTCTAGCTTTCGGGACAGAGGAAGTTCTGGATTATCAAAAGATATCTGACTTATACACAGAGCAAGGCGTTGAGATGGAGAATTTTGTGGACAATCTACCTGATTCATTCTCCTACCCTCAGAAAACCCAAGCCATGTGGAAGGAATTTGCAGGTCTTGATTTTTCAGGCAATACGCCCAATCATGTCCTTGCTCTGGCCTATGCCAAGGCGGTTGCAGGATGCAACATCAAAATGCATCCGATTCAGCGTCAGGGAGCGGGTTATCATTCTGTGGACAAGGAAGTGGACTTTGCATCTGCAACAGCTCTCCGCCAGCATCAATCAGACCAAGATTTCTTAGAATGCTTTATGCCTTCTGTTGCTCTCTTTGAGCAAGCCAGTAAGGTGAGCTGGGATGACTATTTTCCCTTGCTCTGCTATCAAATCTTGTCAAATCCAGACCTAACCACCACCTATCAGGTCAATCAAGAAATGGCTGTGCGCATTAAAGAGGCCATCAAGACAGTCCAGTCTGTGGAAGACTTGGTTGAGGCGGTTGCGACCAAACGTTACACCAAGGCGCGTGTCAGACGCCTTTTGACCTATATCTTGGTGCAGGCTAGAGAAAGTGACTTGCCAGAAGGCATCCATGTTCTTGGCTTTACTGAAAAAGGCAGGCAACATCTCAAGTCTTTGAAAGGGCAGGTCGATCTAGTTAGCAGAATTGGCAAAGAACCTTGGGATGCTATGACCCAAAAGGCAGACCAGATTTACCAACTGGGAAATCCAAGTATAGCAGAGCAGAATTTTGGAAGAGTGCCGATTAGAATAGAAACAAACTAAGTCTACTGAAATGTAGGCTTTTTTAAATTTTTGCTGACGTTACGGATTCTAAGTAATAAAGGTTATCCAGATAAATTCAGGGAGCTAAACTCCAAATTCACACTAAATTCCTCAAAACATATTCTATTTTAGGTTTGTGAAAATCACTTTTTTATGGTAGAATGTAAAAGAATGTATGTCATTCGGAATAACAATAAAATGAGGTAAAAACATGGAAATCATGTCGCTTGCGATTGCTGTTTTTGCCGTCATCATTGGTTTAGTCATTGGATATGTCAGCATCTCAGCTAAGATGAAATCATCTCAAGAAGCTGCAGAGTTGATGCTTTTAAATGCTGAACAAGAAGCAACTAATTTACGTGGACAAGCTGAGCGTGAAGCAGATTTACTTGTTAATGAAGCCAAGCGTGAAAGCAAGTCTCTTAAAAAAGAAGCACTATTGGAGGCCAAAGAAGAAGCCAGAAAATACCGTGAAGAAGTGGACGCTGAATTCAAATCAGAACGTCAAGAACTCAAACAAATCGAAAGTCGTTTGACAGAGAGAGCTACTAGCCTTGACCGTAAGGACGACAATTTGACGAGTAAAGAACAAACACTTGAACAAAAAGAACAAAGTATTTCTGATAGAGCGAAAAACCTTGATGCGCGTGAAGAGCAATTAGAGGAAGTCGAAAGACGAAAAGAAGCAGAGCTAGAGCGTATTGGTGCTCTGTCTCAGGCAGAAGCACGAGATATTATCTTGGCACAGACAGAGGAAAACTTGACCAAGGAGATTGCCAGCCGTATTCGCGAAGCTGAGCAAGAGGTCAAGGAACGTTCTGACAAAATGGCCAAGGATATCCTGGTTCAAGCCATGCAACGTATCGCTGGTGAATATGTAGCGGAGTCAACAAACTCAACAGTTCATCTGCCAGATGATACCATGAAAGGACGCATTATTGGTCGTGAAGGTCGTAATATTCGTACCTTTGAAAGTTTGACAGGGGTCGATGTGATTATCGATGATACACCAGAAGTGGTGACCTTGTCAGGATTTGATCCGATTCGTCGTGAGATTGCCCGTATGACTATGGAAATGTTGCTCAAAGATGGTCGTATCCACCCAGCTCGCATCGAAGAGTTGGTTGAGAAAAACCGTCAAGAGATTGACAATAAGATCCGTGAATATGGTGAGGCTGCTGCTTATGAAATTGGTGCGCCGAACCTCCATCCAGACTTGATGAAGATTATGGGACGTTTGCAGTTCCGTACCTCTTATGGACAAAATGTCTTGCGTCATTCGATTGAGGTTGCTAAGTTGGCTGGTATTATGGCTAGTGAGCTTGGTGAAAATGCGGCTCTTGCTCGTCGTGCTGGATTCCTTCACGATATCGGGAAAGCCATTGATCGTGAGGTTGAAGGTAGCCACGTTGAAATCGGTACGGAATTGGCACGTAAGTACAAGGAACACCCAGTTGTTGTCAATACGATTGCTAGTCACCACGGTGATGTCGAAGCCGAAAGTGTTATTGCAGTTATCGTTGCTGCAGCAGATGCCTTGAGCGCAGCCCGTCCAGGTGCTCGTAGTGAGTCTCTTGAAAGCTACATCAAGCGTCTCCATGATTTGGAAGAAATTGCTAACGGCTTTGAAGGGGTACAAAATAGCTTTGCCCTTCAAGCAGGACGTGAAATCCGTATCATGGTCAACCCAGGACAAATCAAGGACGACAAAGTCACAATCTTGGCTCACAAAGTTCGCGAGAAAATTGAAAACAATCTTGATTACCCAGGAAATATCAAGGTAACTGTGATTCGTGAACTTCGTGCAGTAGATTATGCTAAATAATAAAAAACTGAAGTCAGAAGAGAATCTGACTTCAGTTTTTTGAATAAATTATTTGCAACTATTTGTTATATTATCGGGGCGAAATCTCAATTGGTGATAAGTAGATTAAATCTTGAGTAGAGTTATAGTTACCGATTTCTGCTTTAATATGTATATTTTGTCCGGTTTTAATATTGTCCCCATTAAATGAATTGAATATAGGATTTGAGATGATAGTGATTTGAGGGATTTTGAAATTAGGGCCTGATACCTCATCAGGATGATAATTTCCAGAATGAATAAGAATATCATATTTTGATTTTGACTTAGCAAGATTTGCTATGTTCCCATCAAATTCAATTATCTGACCTTTGTGTTTTTGAATAAAATCTGTTATGACACTTTGATCTTCAGTTTGGAGCAGAGATTTAAAGTCTTCATTGTTTTCTACTGTAATAATAGTTGCTTGTGATGGACTTGTTGACGAGGTTTCGGTCGAGCTTGATGTGGTGTTAGTTGAACTAGAGGAAGCAGGCGTCGAACTTGATGATGTAGAGGATGATTCACTAGTTTTCTCGACAGATTTTTCAATAATAGAGCTAGTTTGTGTAGAGGAAGGGGTAGAAACAGTAGTTGACTTATCTGAGTATACTCCAATTATAACTGCTATAAGAATCATAAATATTGTAATAGCACCGATTAAATATGGAATCAATCTTTTTATTTTCAGTTCCATTGGGCTCAATGGTGTTATTTCAACCTCAGCTTCTTTTTCAAAAAAACCAAATACTCCGGCATTTCCATGATCAATGATATTGATTTTGACTTCACTTTTGTTGAGATTGAGTTCAGATAAGCCATTTGAAATTGCTTCATCAACATTTTTTCCTTTATAATTTCCCATAAACTTCTCCTTTTTATATTAGTAGTTTTATTATCTCTTAAATAGAATAAAAAGGCAAGTCTTTTTTAAGGGAGCTACCTTGTATAAATCATAGATTATGCTAAATAAATAAGAAAGAGCAGTTGAAAAATTACTGCTTTTTTGTTACACTAGATAGAAAGACTGTAACGGATAATCTGGCTTTTTGCCATTATTCTAGAGAAAAGTTATTTCACAGACTGACTAAAGGAGACACAATGGCAGACCGAGGCTTACTAATCGTTTTTTCTGGTCCTTCAGGGGTTGGAAAAGGAACGGTTAGAAGAGAGATTTTTGAGAGTTCTGAAAACCAATTTCAATACTCTGTATCGATGACGACACGCGCACAACGTCCTGGAGAAGTGGATGGTGTTGACTATTTCTTCCGTACTCGCGAAGAGTTTGAGGAACTGATTCGTCAGGGACAGATGTTGGAATACGCAGAATATGTAGGCAACTACTATGGAACTCCTCTTACCTATGTCAATGAAACCTTGGACAAGGGAATCGATGTTTTCCTTGAAATTGAAGTTCAGGGCGCTCTTCAGGTCAAGAAAAAGGTTCCAGATGCTGTCTTTATCTTCCTGACACCACCAGATTTGGATGAATTGCAAGATCGTTTGGTAGGACGTGGAACAGACAGTGCTGAAGTGATTGCCCAACGAATCGAAAAGGCCAAGGAAGAAATTGCTCTCATGCGTGAGTATGATTATGCGATTGTCAACGATCAGGTGCCCCTAGCTGCTGAGCGTGTCAAACGTGTGATCGAAGCAGAACACTTCCGTGTGGATCGTGTCATTGGTCACTATCAGGAGATGTTACCAAAATCTCCAACTACCCGATAAAATTTAGAAAATAGGTACAAGCAAATGATGTTAAAACCCTCTATTGATACCTTGCTCGACAAGGTTCCATCAAAATATTCACTCGTAATCTTGGAAGCAAAACGTGCCCACGAATTGGAAGCAGGTGCGCCAGCAACTCAAGGTTTCAAGTCTGAAAAATCAACTCTTCGCGCTTTAGAAGAAATCGAATCAGGAAACGTTACAATTCACCCAGATCCAGAAGGAAAACGTGAAGCAGTGCGTCGCCGTATCGAAGAAGAAAAACGCCGCAAAGAAGAAGAAGAAAAGAAAATCAAAGAGCAAATCGCTAAAGAAAAAGAAGATGGTGAAAAAATTTAAGGTTGGGGGGACTCAATCTTATTTTTTCTACTGCAAGAATGTACTGACAAGGAGGAGGTGAGAAGATGGCTATAGCCAAGATTATCGTGGAGGTGCCTTTGATGCAGACGGACCAGCCCTATAGTTATAGAATTCCTGCGGAATTTGAGGGAATGTTGGAAGTTGGAATGCGGGTACATGTGCCCTTTGGTAAGGGTAATCGCCTGATTCAAGGGATTGTTCTTGGTTTGGAGTCCCAACCAGATGAAGGAGAGGCTAATCATGATTTAAAAGATATTGCGGAGGTGCTGGATTTTTCTCCTGTTCTCACGCAAGAACAACTCTGGCTGGCTGAGGAGTTACGCAAATCTGTCTTCTCCTACAAGATCTCCATCCTCAAGGCTATGTTACCGGGATTTCTGAACTCCAGCTATGACAAGATTCTCTATCCTCTGGCAGGTCTGAGTCAGGAAGATCGAGAGTGCTTGTTTGGTTCAGAGGATTCGCTTGCCTTTTCTTCTCTAGATTTAGCTAAGCAAGCTGAAATGATGCGTTTGACTAGAAAAGGCCTGCTTGGTCTGGAGTATCAGGCAGTCGATCAAAAGAAGGTCAAGACCCAGTCTTGGTATGAAGTGAATCTTGCTCAATTAGAAAGTGTAGAGATTTCTACACGCGCCAAGAAAAAGTTAGAACTGAGAGACTATTTGCTTTCTCATCCTGAGAGTGCTTCCTTGGCTAGTTTGTTAGAATCCTACTCGCGGGAGCAAGTTAACTTCTTTGTGGAACAAGGTGCTGTTTCCATAGTCCAAAAGGAAGTGCAACGCTCGGCTGCTTATTTTGAAGGAATTGAAGCAAGTCAGCCTTTGGAGTTGAATCCAGAGCAAAGACAGGCGCGTGATGCGGTTGTCAGTGCGATTGGCAGTCATCAGCCTCCCTTCCTCCTTCAAGGGATTACAGGAAGTGGGAAAACCGAGGTTTATTTGCAGATTATCCAAGGTGCCTTGGATATGGGAAAAACAGCGATTGTTCTTGTACCAGAAATCTCTCTGACACCTCAAATGACAGAGCGCTTTATTGCTCGTTTTGGTGAGCAAGTTGCCATCCTCCACTCAGGCTTGTCCAATGGTGAAAAGTATGATGAGTGGCGCAAGGTGGAGCGTGGAGATGCTCAGGTAGTTGTTGGGGCCAGGTCTGCTATTTTTGCACCTTTGAAAAATCTAGGTGTTATCATTATCGATGAAGAGCACGAGGCAAGCTATAAGCAAGACAGCAATCCTCGTTATCATGCTAGAGATGTGGCTCTTTTACGTGCCCAGTACAATCAAGCTGCCCTAGTTCTTGGTTCTGCAACACCAAGTCTAGAAAGTCGTGCGCGTGCTGGTAAGGGTGTTTATCAACATCTACGTCTGACTCAACGGGCCAATCCTTTAGCAAGTATTCCTGAAGTTCAACTGATTGACTTCCGTGATTACATTGGGCAGAATGAAACATCAAACTTTACACCACCACTGATTGAGGCCATTCAAGATCGATTGGATAAAAAAGAGCAGGTTGTTCTCATGCTCAATCGCCGTGGTTATTCTAGCTTTGTCATGTGTCGGGAATGTGGGACGGTAGATACTTGTCCCAACTGTGATATTTCCCTGACATTGCACATGGATACCAAGAACATGAACTGCCATTATTGTGGTTTTTCGAAAGACATTCCTCAGGTCTGTCCTAACTGTAAGAGTCGCAGTATTCGTTACTATGGGACAGGAACTCAGAAGGCTTATGACGAGCTGGCAGAACTATTTCCCCAAGCCCGCATTCTACGGATGGATGTGGATACGACTCGTAAGAAAGGTAGCCACCAAGCTCTGCTTGACCAGTTTGGGCGAGGAGAAGCAGATATTTTACTAGGTACTCAGATGATTGCCAAGGGCTTGGATTTTCCCAATGTAACCTTAGTCGGAGTGCTAAATGCGGATACAGCCTTGAATTTGCCTGATTTCCGTTCTTCTGAGAGAACCTTCCAGCTCTTGACTCAGGTGGCAGGTAGGGCAGGTCGTGCTGAAAAAGCAGGTCAGGTCCTGATTCAGTCTTACAATCCTCAGCACTACGCTATTCGATTTGCCAAGGATCAGGATTACGAAGGTTTTTATGCCTATGAAATGGGAATCAGACGACAACTTGGTTATCCGCCTTACTATTTCACCATTGGCATTACCCTTTCTCATAAGAAAGAAGAAGAGGTAATCAAACGTGCTTATGAAGTCATGAACATTTTGCGGTTAGGATTGTCAGAGACTAGTAACATCCTTGGGCCAACGCCAAAACCGATTGCCCGTACCCACAACCTCTATCATTACCAGATTTTAATTAAATACCGTTTAGAAGATGAGCTAGGAACGACCCTCAACCAGGTCTTGTCCTTGACTCAAGAGCGGGAAAATAGTGAGCTCCGTCTCAGTATTGACCATGAGCCACAGCAATTTTTATAAGAAGGAGAAGATATGACAAAATTAATCTTTATGGGGACCCCCGACTTTTCAGCAACAGTCTTAAAAGGAGTTTTGACAGATGACCGTTACGAAATTCTAGCCGTTGTGACCCAGCCAGACCGTGCTGTCGGACGTAAAAAAGTGATCCAAGAAACCCCAGTCAAGCAGGCTGCTAAAGAAGCGGGTCTTCCAATCTACCAACCTGAAAAATTATCTGGAAGTCCAGAGATGGAAGCTATTATGAAGCTAGGAGCAGATGGAATTGTGACTGCTGCTTTTGGGCAGTTTCTCCCAAGTAAACTCCTTGATAGCATGGACTTTGCGGTCAATGTTCACGCTTCTCTTCTTCCAAAACACCGTGGTGGTGCGCCTATCCATTATGCCTTGATTAAAGGGGATGAGGAAGCCGGTGTGACCATTATGGAGATGGTTAAGGAAATGGATGCAGGAGATATGATTTCTCGTCGTAGCATTCCCATCACAGACGAGGACAATGTTGGAACCTTGTTTGAGAAATTGGCGCTAGTTGGTCGTGATTTGCTTTTGGACACTTTGCCTGCCTACATTGCTGGGGAAATCAAACCTGAACCGCAGGATCCGAGTCAGGTTACCTTCTCGCCAAATATCAAACCCGAGGAAGAAAAGTTGGATTGGACTAAAACCAATCGTCAACTCTTTAACCAAATCCGTGGAATGAACCCCTGGCCTGTTGCCCATACTTTCCTTAAGGGCGACCGCTTTAAGATTTATGAAGCACTACCAGTAGAAGGTCAGGGAAATCCAGGTGAGATTCTCTCTATTGGCAAGAAAGAATTGATTGTCGCAACGGCAGAAGGTGCTCTATCCCTTAAACAAGTGCAGCCAGCGGGTAAACCTAAGATGGACATTGCTTCCTTCCTCAACGGAGTTGGACGTACATTGACTGTAGGAGAACGATTTGGTGACTAAAGTAGAAACGGCTAGAAGTTTAGCCCTAGCGGTATTAGAGGATGTTTTTATCACTCAAGCATACTCAAATATCGCTTTAAATAAGCATCTCAAGGGAAGTCAACTTTCGGCAGCAGACAAGGGCTTGGTGACCGAGCTGGTCTATGGAACGGTAGCCCGTAAACTGACTCTGGAATGGTATCTATCCCACTTTATCGAAGACAGAGACCATTTAGACAGTTGGCTCTATGTCCTTCTACTCATGAGTGCCTACCAACTCCGCTATTTGGACAAAATTCCAGATCATGCTGTGGTCAATGAAGCAGTAGAATTAGCCAAGGTCCGTAAAAAAGGCAGTGAAAAATTAGTCAACGCTGTCCTTCGTCGTATTCTGCGTGAAGGCTGGCCAGATATTGCTAGCATCAAACGAAAAAACAAGCGTGATTCCATTGCCTATTCTCTCCCAGTTTGGCTAGTTGCTAAGCTCAAGGAAGAATACGGAGAAGAGCGAGCGCAAGCTATCTTTGAAAGTCTCTTGGTGCGAAACAAGGCCAGCATCCGAGTGACTGATTTAAGTCGAAAAGAGGAAATAAAAGCCTTGTTGGAGGCTAATGCTTCACCTTTGTCTGTTTCTGGTCTGGTTAAGGAGCAAGGTCACTTTGCGGGACATGATCTATTTTCAGAGGGGGCTATTACTATCCAAGACGAGTCCAGTCAACTGGTTGCTCCGACTCTTGATTTACAAGGTGATGAGCAGGTTCTAGATGCCTGTGCGGCTCCGGGTGGAAAAACAGCCCATATAGCTTCTTATCTCACGACAGGTCAGGTTACTGCTCTGGACTTGTACGACCACAAGTTGGACTTAATCCAAGAAAATGCAGAGCGTTTAGGTGTGGAAAAACGGGTTCAAACGCAAAAATTAGATGCCAGAAAGGTGCATGAGTTTTTTGGTCAGGATTCATTTGATAAGATTTTGGTGGATGCTCCCTGTTCAGGAATCGGTCTTCTGCGCCGAAAACCAGACATCAAATACAATAAAGAAACGGCAGATTTCGCGTCCTTGCAGGAAATTCAGCTAGAAATATTAGGTAGTGTTTGTCAAACACTACGCAAAGGTGGTATAATAACTTATAGTACCTGTACTATTGTCTCAGAGGAGAACTTTCAAGTCGTACAGGCATTTTTAGAAAGTCATCCTGAATTTGAGCAGGTTACACTAGAACATGAATGTAAGGATATCATGAAAGACGGTTGTATCCTCATTACACCTGAATTGTATGGAAGTGATGGATTCTTCATCAGTCAATTTCGTAAGATATCGGATTAGGAAGGAACTAACACATGGAAATTTCATTATTAACAGATGTTGGTCAGAAACGAACAAATAACCAAGACTATGTCAACCACTATGTCAATAGAGCTGGACGTACTATGATTATCTTAGCTGATGGTATGGGAGGTCATCGCGCAGGGAATATTGCTAGTGAAATGGCGGTAACAGACCTAGGTGTAGCTTGGGTAGATACTCAAATTGATACAGTCAATGAAGTTCGTGAGTGGTTTGCTCACTATCTAGAAATTGAAAATCAAAAGATTCATCAATTGGGACAAGATGAAGCCTACAAAGGAATGGGAACAACCCTTGAGGCTGTTGCTATTATTGACAATCAGGCTATCTATGCCCATATTGGAGATTCTCGTATCGGTTTGATTCGTGGAGAAGAATACCACCAGTTAACGAGCGACCATTCTTTAGTCAATGAATTGCTCAAGGCAGGTCAATTGACGCCAGAAGAAGCTGCTAGCCATCCACAGAAAAATATTATTACTCAATCTATTGGTCAAAAAGACGAAATTCAGCCTGATTTTGGGATGATCACCCTCGAGCCAGGAGACTATCTCTTACTTAATAGTGATGGCTTGACAAATATGATTTCAGGTAGTGAGATTTCTGATATTGTAACCAGCGATATTTCTTTGGCAGATAAGGCAGCAACCTTGATTCGTTTTGCCAACAATGCAGGTGGTTTAGACAATATCACAGTTGCCCTTATTGCTGTTAATGAGGAGGCAACAGAATGATCCAAATCGGCAAGATTTTTGCCGGGCGGTATCGGATTATCAAACAAATTGGCCGAGGAGGCATGGCAGATGTCTATTTGGCCAAGGATTTGATTTTGGACGGTGAAGAAGTGGCAGTGAAGGTCCTGAGGACCAACTACCAAACAGACCCGATTGCTGTGGCGCGTTTCCAGCGGGAAGCGAGAGCCATGGCGGATCTGGACCATCCTCATATCGTTCGGATTACAGATATCGGTGAAGAAGAGGGACAACAGTATCTCGCAATGGAATATGTTGCTGGATTAGACCTCAAACGCTATATCAAGGAACATCACCCTCTTTCAAATGAAGAAGCGGTTCGAATCATGGGACAAATCCTCTTGGCTATGCGCTTAGCCCATACTCGAGGAATTGTTCACAGAGATTTAAAACCTCAAAATATCCTTTTGACCCCAGATGGAACTGCCAAGGTTACAGACTTTGGGATTGCAGTAGCCTTTGCAGAGACGAGTCTAACTCAGACCAACTCAATGCTAGGTTCTGTGCATTATTTATCACCAGAGCAGGCGCGTGGTTCTAAAGCGACTGTACAGAGCGATATCTATGCCATGGGGATTATTTTCTATGAGATGTTGACTGGCCATATCCCTTACGATGGGGATAGTGCGGTGACCATCGCCCTCCAGCATTTCCAGAAACCACTGCCGTCGGTTATAGCTGAAAATCCATCTGTGCCTCAGGCTTTAGAAAATGTTGTTATCAAGGCAACTGCTAAGAAATTGACAGATCGCTACAAATCAGTCGCTGAAATGTATGTGGATTTGTCGAGTAGCTTGTCTTATAATCGTCGTAATGAACCAAAACTAGTCTTTGACGATGCAACTAAGGCAGATACTAAAACTCTTCCTAAAGTTCCACAAAGTACTCTGACTTCTATTCCTAAAGCTCCGGTACAAGAGGGAAGACCTCAACCTAAGCCTCAGCTTCATCAGACAGAAAAAACGGTACCTAGTTCAAAGCCAACCAAACGTCGTCGTATGAAAGCACGTTATCCAATTTTATTTGCGACCTTCTTGTTGGTTGTGGCATCCTTGGTATGGATTTTATATAGAACGCCCGCTACCATTGCTATTCCAAATGTGGCAGGTCAGACGGTTGCAGAGGCTAAAGAGGCTCTAAAAAAAGCCAATTTTGAGGTTGGTGAAGAAAAATCAGAGGCCAGTGATAAGGTTGAAGAAGGTCGTGTTATTCGTACAGACCCTGAAGCTGGTAAAACACGTAAAGAAGGAACAAAAATTAATTTGATTGTGTCTTCTGGTCAGCAATCCTTCCAACTCGGAAATTATCTCGGAAGAAAGTCCAGTGATGTAGTGGCAGAATTGAAGGGTAAGAAGGTTCCAGAAAATCTGATTAAGATTGAGGAAGAAGAATCCAACGAAATCGAAGCCGGTACAATCATGAAACAAAGTTTACCGGAGGGAACAACCTATGATCTTAGCAAGGCAACTCAAATAGTTTTGACAGTCGCTAAGAAGGTGAATTCTATTTCAATGCCAAGCTATATTGGTTCTAGTCGAGAATTTGCAGTCAATAATCTTACAGAGATATATGACATTAAAAAAGCTAATATCGAAGTTGTAGAAGTGTCTAAAGCTCCTGAAGGAACTGCCGAGGGGACTGTTGTAGAGCAAAGTCCAAAACCGGGTGAAAAGGTAGATTTGAACACCACTCGTGTTAAAATTTCTATTTATAAAGCGAAGCCGACTCGTTCTTCTTCAACTTCTTCATCCTCATCCTCTTCTTCGTCCTCAAGTTCTTCTCGGAAACCTAACGAGCCGGGGAATGCAGAAACCACTCCAACACAAGGAAACTCGCAAGGTAATTCACAACGAGGAGATACTTCCCCAGATAATCCATAGTGATACTAGAATCTTTGTCATGATTTCATGGCAAAGATTTTTTTTGAGTCCGGATTTGTGATAGAATAGAGGGAGTTGATAAAAGGAGGAACGCATGGAAGAATCAAGAGAATTAAATGCCGTCATCGATGTGATTATGTTAGCTGGAACCATTCTTCTCAAAAGTGGCTCAGAGATTCATCGTGTAGAAGATACCATGATCCGTATTGCGCATTCGCAGGGGATTATGGATTGCAATGTTCTTGCCATGCCTGCCGCTATCTTTTTCTCCATTGAAAATACCAATATTTCGCGAATGAAACGCGTGACTTCCTCTTCTTATAACATCGAAAAAGTCTGCGATGTGAATCAGATTTCTCGTCAGTTGGTAGGAGGAAAGCTGGATTTAGAGACGGCCTTCAAGCAATTGACGGCCTTGCAGGCTCAACCTCTTCCCTATACTAAATTGCAGGTAACTCTGGCTGCGACCTTTAGTGCTCCTTTCTTTTCAATTATGTTTAGTGGAAATATTTACGACGCACTTGGGGCAGGAGTGGCTACCTTATTTGGTTTTGCCTTTTCCCTCTATGTGGAGAAGTTTATCCGAATTCCCTTTGTGACGGCCTTTGCTGGAGCCTTTGTCTTTGGGATGATTGCCCAGTTTTGGGCTCGCTACACAGGTTTTCCTTCAACGGCAGATTTGATTATAGCTGGTGCAGTCATGCCGTTTGTACCAGGGATTGCCTTGACCAATGCGGTTCGTGATATTATGACCAACCACATAAACTCTGGTATGAGTAAGATGTTTGAATCCCTGCTCATTACCCTTGCTTTAGGGGCGGGAACTTCTGTCGCCTTGGTATTGATGAATTAATATGACACTAACAACCTTTTTATTACAAGCAGTAGCAAGTCTTCTTGCTATTATCACTTTTTTAATCGTACTTAATGTGCAACGCTCTATGCTCTTACCAGGAGGAATTTTGGGCATGGCCGTCTGGCTAATTTATCTTTTGCTCAAGGAACCGACCAATGTTATTGTGGCTACTTTTATTGCAGCCATTATCGGTTCTTGTGTCAGCCAGATTTTAAGTATTCTTTATAAGACACCTGCTGTAGTCTTTATCTTGGCCATCTTGGCACCTCTGGTTCCGGGTTATCTCTCCTATCGGACAACTGCCTTTTTTGTGACGGGAGATTACAGTCATGCTATTGCCAGTGCAACCTTGGTTGTTATGTTGGCTTTGGTGATTTCCATTGGAATGGCTAGCGGAACAGTGATTCTCAGACTTTATTCTCACTTACGAAAACAGCATAATGGTTAGAATAATAAGCGACTTGATTTGGTGAATCAAGTCTTTTTTCTCTCTTTTACTGCTATTTGTGATAAAATAGTATAGAACGATTTTTTACAATGAATGATAAAACAGAGGTAAATATGACAATCGGTATTGATAAGATTGGTTTTGCGACCAGTCAATATGTCTTGAAATTACAAGACTTAGCAGAAGCGAGGGGAATTGACCCTGAAAAATTAAGCAAAGGACTCTTGCTCAAGGAATTGAGTATTGCGCCTCTAACTGAGGATATCGTGACCTTGGCAGCCAGTGCTAGTGACTCTATTTTAACTGAGCAAGAAAGAGCAGAAATTGATATGGTCATTGTGGCTACTGAGTCAGGAATTGACCAAAGTAAAGCTGCCGCCGTTTTTGTACATGGTTTGCTGGGCATCCAGCCCTTTGCGCGTAGTTTCGAGATTAAAGAAGCCTGCTATGGGGCGACAGCTGCTCTCCATTATGCAAAACTGCATGTGGAAAATTCTCCAGAGTCTAAGGTCTTGGTCATTGCCAGTGATATTGCCAAATACGGTATTGAAACTCCAGGAGAACCCACTCAGGGTGCTGGAAGTGTGGCCATGTTGATTACACAAAATCCACGCATTATGGCCTTTAATAATGACAATGTGGCTCAGACTCGTGACATCATGGATTTCTGGCGTCCAAATTACTCAACAACTCCTTATGTAAATGGTGTCTATTCTACCCAACAATACTTGGATAGTTTGAAAACGACTTGGCTTGAATACCAAAAACGCTACCAGCTTACTTTGGATGATTTTGAGGCTGTTTGCTTCCACTTGCCTTACCCTAAATTAGCGCTAAAAGGCTTGAAAAAAATCATGGATAAGAACTTGCCTCAAGAGAAAAAAGACCTCTTGCAAAAGCATTTTGACCAGTCTATTCTCTACAGTCAAAAGGTGGGGAATATCTATACAGGTTCCCTCTTCCTCGGACTTTTGTCTCTCTTGGAAAATACAGATAGTTTGAAGTCTGGGGATAAAATTGCCCTTTATAGTTACGGAAGCGGTGCTGTGGCTGAGTTCTTCAGTGGTGAATTGGTTGAAGGATATGAAGCTTATCTGGATAAAGACCGTTTGAACAAGCTCAACCAACGAACTGCCCTATCCGTTGCAAACTATGAAAAAGTCTTCTTTGAGGAAGTAGACTTAGATGAAACAAATTCTGCCCAGTTTGCTGGCTATGAAAATCAAGATTTTGCCTTGGTTGAAATTGTCGACCACCAACGCCGTTATAGCAAGGTTGAAAAATAATGAAGATAAGTTGGAATGGATTTTCTAAAAAATCATACCATGAGCGCCTCGAGCTGTTAAAAGCTCAGGCGCTCCTTAGTCCTGAGAGACAAGCGAGTTTGGAGCAGGATGAACAGATGAGTGTGACTGTGGCAGACCAGCTGAGTGAGAATGTAGTGGGAACTTTTTCTCTACCTTATTCGCTGGTCCCAGAGGTTCTCGTTAACGGTCAGGAATACACAGTTCCCTATGTGACAGAAGAACCGTCGGTGGTTGCTGCGGCCAGCTATGCAAGTAAAATCATCAAGCGTGCAGGTGGCTTTACTGCTCAGGTTCATGAGCGCCGGATGATTGGGCAGGTAGCCCTTTATCAAGTTACTGATCCTGAACAAGCGCTAGAGAAGATTGCCAGCAAGAAGGCAGAGCTCTTGGATCTTGCCAATCAAGCCTATCCTTCTATCGTTAAACGAGGAGGCGGGGCGCGTGATTTGCATGTAGAGCAGATCAAAGGTGAAACAGACTTTCTCGTTGTCTATCTCCATGTCGATACCCAGGAAGCCATGGGAGCCAATATGCTTAACACCATGCTGGAAGCCTTGAAACCAGTCTTAGAAGAACTCAGTCAGGGACAGAGCCTTATGGGAATTTTGTCCAACTACGCGACCGATTCTCTGGTGACAGCAAGCTGTCGCATCGCTTTTCATTACTTGAGTCGCCAAAAGGATCAAGGGCGAGAGATTGCGGAGAAAATGGCGTTGGCTAGCCAATTTGCGCAAGCTGATCCTTACCGAGCTGCTACTCATAATAAAGGAATTTTTAATGGTATTGATGCGATTTTGATTGCCACTGGTAATGACTGGCGTGCCATTGAGGCAGGAGCCCATGCCTTTGCCAGTCGAGATGGACGCTATCAAGGTCTTAGTCGATGGAGTCTAGATAGGGACTCAGAAGAATTGGTTGGTGAGATGACATTACCCATGCCAGTAGCGACCAAGGGTGGCTCTATCGGTCTCAACCCTCGTGTAGCTCTCAGTCATGAGCTACTGGGAAATCCTTCTGCCAAAGAATTAGCCCAGATTATCGTGTCTATCGGACTTGCCCAAAACTTTGCAGCCCTGAAAGCTTTAGTCAGCACAGGAATTCAGCAAGGCCACATGAAATTACAGGCCAAATCTCTAGCTCTCCTAGCTGGTGCTAGTGAGTCGGAAGTTGCTCCCCTGGTCGAGCGTCTCATCGCAGAGAAAACCTTTAACTTAGAGACAGCCCAGCGCTATCTGGATAATTTACGATTATAAAAAAACGGCTCTTTGTCAACTGTAGTGGGTTGAAGAAAAGCTAAGCTCGAGAAAGGACAGATTTAGTCCTTTCTTTTTTGATATTGAGAGCGATAAAAATCCGTTTTTTGAAGTTTTCAAAGTTCCGAAAACCAAAGGCATTTCGCTTGATAAGTTTGATGAGATTATTGGTCGCTTCCAATTTGGCGTTGGAATAGGGTAGTTGAAGGGCGTTGACAATCTTTTCTTTATCCTTGAGGAAGGTTTTAAAGACAGTCTGAAAAAGAGGATGAACCTGCTTTAGATTGTCCTCAATAAGTCCGAAGAATTTGACAGGTTCCTTGTTCTGAAAGTGAAAAAGCAAGAGTTGATAGAGATTGTAGTGGTGTTTCAAGTCTTCTGAATAGCTCAAAAGCTTGTCTAGAATTTCTTTATTTGTTAAGTGCATGCGAAAAGTAGGGCGATAAAAACGTTTATCACTGAGTTTACGACTATCCTGCTGTATGAGCTTCCAGTAGCGCTTGATGGCTTTGTATTCATGAGATTTTCGCTCAAATTGATTCATGATTTGGACACGGACACGACTCATAGCACGGCTGAGATGTTGGACAATGTGAAAGCGGTCGAGAACGATTTTAGCACATGGGAAAAGCTGTTTAGCTAAGGCATAGTAGGGACTAAACATATCCATCGTAATGATTTTCACCTGACAACGAACAGCTCGCTCGTAGCGCAGAAAGTGATTTCGTATGATAGCCTGTGTTCTGCCTTCAAGAACAGTGATGATGTTAAGATTATCAAAATCTTGTGCAATGAAACTCATCTTTCCCTTGGTAAAGGCATACTCGTCCCAAGACATAATCTCTGGAAGACGAGAAAAATCATGCTTAAAACGGAAGTCATTAAGCTTGCGAATGACAGTTGAAGTTGAAATAGCCAGTTGATGAGCGATATCGGTCATAGAAGTTTTTTCAATCAATTTTTGCGCAATTTTTTGGTTGATAATACGAGGAATTTGGTG